>JAFGSY010000015.1 GCA_016934315.1 Candidatus Anaeroferrophillus wilburensis
TCAATTGATTTCTTTGCGGTCTTCAATTGATCCCAATTGTAAGGGCACTGCCATTTTTATAAAAGCGAAATTTATTATACGTTATCAGCGGGCAAAGGCACCGGTTTGGGGATGTCAACGGTGTTCGGCATCCTGCAGACCCATGGCGGCCATATAACTTGTCGCAGCCAACCCGGCAAAGGAACGACTTTTACAGTTTTTATCCCCGCATTTTTAGAAACCAGTGATGCTGTCCTTGAACCGAAGACCGTTGCCGATGGCCGGCATGGACAGGGAAGTGAGACCATTCTCATGGTGGATGACGAAGAACACCTTAGAGAAATTGCCAGTGAAGGCCTGACCCGCTTAGGTTATCAGCTCATCCTTGCAGCCAGCGCCGAGGAAGCTTTGAATATCTATCGGAATTCCAGGGATGTCATTGATCTGGTGGTACTTGACATCAGCATGCCTGGCATGGGCGGTTTGCAGTGCCTGAGGGCTCTGCAGGAAATTGATCCAATGGTCAAAGTAATTATGGCCAGCGGCTATTTCCCTGACAAACTACAGAACGATCCTCTGAAGATGGGGGCCAGAGAGTACCTGAACAAACCTTATAAAATTACCATGTTGGCGCAAAAGATTCGCCAGGTACTGGATGGTGTGTAAAAACCAGGGTTCTTTTTCTCCAAAGAACTCTATTGGAAGGATTGTGCGAGCCATAAAAAGCATTACAGCCAAGCAATTGTTTCGCGAGTTTCTAGCCCCGAAATCCTGCATCTGGTCAGGCCAACGGTTGTCATCCTACCCGAGATGGACGGACGGGAGCTGGCGCAGGCGCTGGGACACGTCATTCCCGGTCTCAAAGCCCTGTTTTCGTCCGGCTACACGGCATCCGTCATCTCCCACCATGGGATACTGGAAAAAGGAGTCAAGTTCATCGGAAAACCGTTTTCCCTGCAGCGGCTGACCGGCAAAATCAGGGAGGTGCTTGATTCATAAGGATGTGGCATTTCAATTGAACGATAACATAAACCGAACATCAGCATACAAACCGCTACATGAACAGAGTGCGATTTTTGCAGCATTAGCTGGTTGCAGGAAAAGTGAAACACTTTCTATTTTTGTCATAATACCTTGAATGGAACACCCCACAACCTGAATCATCTCCGCCATGACGCGACAACCCATGACCTTGCTAAGCTGGCCGGAAAGCCAATACTACCGCACCTTCACCAGCTTTTGATTCCTTATGCTCAATCATCATCGGGGTTCCAACACGAATAGATTCCGGCTGCATGGCATCGACTCCTACAATGCGGGCATCAACCCGCGGTCCTTCATCAAGTTGAACAACACCTACACAGTAAGGATTGTCACGCCCGTACCCCTGAGCAACCATCTGCGGTGAGCAAACAAAGATAGAAGTAAATGCCTTGAGCCTGCCATTGCCCTGCAACTGATACCAACTCATATTCGTACTATGACACGCAGGGCAGAAAGCCCTCGGCGGACAATAAAGAGCACCACAACTCCCACAGCAAGAGCCCATCAGTGCTTTTTGCTTGAGAAACGCAGCAAAAGAATGATCATTAAACGGCTTCGTTTCCATCTCTATCTCCGTTCAAGAATGGTTACCGTGCAGGTACCGCCGGTTCCACCAAGGTTGTGCGCAAGACCTCTTGCCAGATTGGCCTGAGGAATCTGCCGTTCGCCGGCTTCACCACGAAGCTGCTTCCACAATTCAACCATCTGCGAGGTACCTGTGGCACCCACCGGATGCCCCTTGCATTTGAGACCACCGGAGGTATTGATGGGAATCGCCCCATCTCGAGCTGTCAGTTTGTCATTGGCGGCATGACCGCCCTGCCCGGGCGCAAAAAAGCCCAGGTCTTCGGTATGGATGATTTCAGCAATGGAAAAGCAATCATGCACTTCGGCAAACTGGATGTCTTGGGACGTTATGCCGGCCATGGCATAGGCTTCCCGGGCCGCATACCTGGTTGCCTCAAAAGAGGTGATTTCAGGGGATGCATGAAACCCCCGGCCGCTGCCCTGGCCGATACCGGCGACATACAGCGGTTTATCGGTAAAACGGGATGCGGCTTCTGCGGCTACCAGCAGCAGACAACTGCCGCCATCGCTGATCGGACAACAGTCAAAAAGATGCATGGGCCATGCCACCATCGGGTTACTGGAAGTATCCCGGAGAAAGTCCCGCTCATCATTCCATTGGGGAACAGCTTTTCCTTTGCTTGCCAGGGAAACGGCCTTTTTTTCCATCAACTCTCGTATCGTCAATCTAATCTGGCCTTTTGGGTTGAACGGGGCATTATGGTGACTTTTTATCGTAACTCCCATCAGTTGCTCCCGGGAAGTCCCATAAGCATCGAAATAAGCAGTTGCCACAGCTCCGAAAATCCCCGGGAACGTAAAACCGGCCTGAGCTTCGTAGGGCATCGTACCAAGGGACAGTCCTTCAGCAACTTGTTCTGTCGTACAAGCGGACATTTGTTCGACGCCCCCGACCAGCACCATATCATACATCCCTGAGGCGATGGCCAGGACTCCTTCACGAAAGGCCAAAGCCGATGAAGCGCAGGCACCCTCGGTCCTGGTTGCCGGACGAGGCGACAAACCAATGGTATCAGCAATGATCGGCCCCCAGTGGCTCTGATGGGCAAAAAAGTCATTGGTGAAATTGCCCAGATACAATGCCTGGATTTCGTTCAGATCAACGCCCTTGTCAACTGAATGCCGCA
>JAFGSY010000016.1 GCA_016934315.1 Candidatus Anaeroferrophillus wilburensis
AGAGGCTCACATTGCTACAGTTGGCTGAAGCGTTGGGCAATGTTTCCAAAGCCTGCCGTTTGCACAAGGTTTCAAGGAGCCAGTTTTTTCAGCTCATAGTTTTGTGAAGTAATGGTTGCGAATGGGCCGCCGCCATTATCGCCATCGCCGGTGTGATAGACGGCAAAGAGTCCGGTTCTGGTGCCGGCTGCCGCTTTGAATGTTATCCGGCCATAGAAGGCATCCATATCTTCCACGTTGTCATCATCATCACTGGCCGCATCCCGCATCGGTCGCAGCCATGCCAGTTCGTAGTCGATGCTGTTGTAGGTGCCGGATAACGTTACCCCCATAATGGTTTCCGACCAATAGAACTTGTTGACCGTAAAAGGCATCAAGCCCATCCTCACCCGGGCTGGTTGCTCAACTCCGGGCAGCTGAAAATCGGTATACAGCCAGCGGGTTTCCGTCTCGATCCCGTCGCTGGAGTAGCCGCCCCCTCCTGGACTGCCATATTCCAGGGATCCGAATTCAAAAAGCGCAGACTCCCTTTACCTTACCGTCGTTGGTGGCGGCAGTCAGCCATAGGCGATACTTGGCTTCGCCCCAGCTCTCTTCAACGTTACCGTCGTCCAGGGTGCCGCTCTCGCCTTTAAGCCAGTCATTGTGGTTGGTATAGATCATGAACCGGTTATTGAAGTCGCCTTTAATATCGATGTCGGCGGCAAAAAGCGGCAAAGCCATGAACAGCAACAGTATGAAAACTGTTGGTATGAACGTTTTTTTCATCAGCTTTCCTTTATGTGTTCGGGTGAATTTTCTTTTGGTTTCAATGGGAAGTGCTTCTGCGTGGCAGGGTCAGGACGCGCAGAAGAATAAACAGGACCAGACAGATGGAAACCAGCCAGACGGCTACCGGCTGCGAATAGCGCAAACCGAAGGATTCGAACCGTTCGTAGATCAGGACCGGGGCAATCATGGGATGGTAGGCGATGATGACCACAGCGCCGAACTCACTGATTGCCCGGGCGCAGCACATGACGATGCCCACCAGGATGCTTCTCCAGGCGAGGGGCAGGGTGATGTGCCAGAAGGTGCGGATCGGTGAAGCACCAAGGCTGCGGGAAACATGTTCGAGCCGGGGGGAGATGGCGGCAAAGCCTTCCCTGGCGGCATTGATATAGAAAGGCAGGCCGACAAAGGTCAGGACCATGATAATGCCGGTAACGCTGCCCATGATCCTGATCCCCAGGTGGTGAAATACATTTCCCAGCCAGTGGTTGCGGCCGGCTACGCTAAGGAGCGCGATTCCCACCACCGGGTGGGGAATGACGATTGGCAGATCAATAACGGCTTCCACCAAGTGTTTGCCTGGAAATGAGGTGCGGGCCAGCAGATAGGCAAATGGGGTGCCGAACACCACGGCAATAAGAGCGGCAGCGGCGGCGGTCGTGATGCTCAAGCTGATGGACCTGACCACCTCCTGGTCCTGAATGGCTGCCTTCATCGCCGTGGCGGTGGGTGCCGTGGTCATCTGGATCAGTGGCAGCAGGATGAAGGCTAGAATGACCAGTCCGCAGGAGGTTGAAACCCAGAATAACAGTTCCTTTTTCACTGTCTGCTGACCTAATGTTCCGCGGTGATTAGTACTTTTAGCTGCTGAGGCAGGGATTCAAACTCCTGCTGGCTGCCGATGCCCAGGGGGTCAAGGGGGGGCTGTCCAGCCTCCTCGAGGATTTTCAACCCGCCATTTTGGTCCAGGAGAAAGGCAAGAAATGCTTCTGCCGCTTTCTGATGCGGGGCATTGGTAAGTATGGTGATGCCGTAAGTAATGGATGTTCCGTGGATGGTCATGGTGGTTCCCGGTGTTTTGCCGGTTACCTCGACAACCGCGTTGCCATAGTGTTTTTCATAACGGTAATCCCCCAAGTTGATGGCTGCCGGAAGTTCAATGAAACGTAAGCCATGCTGGACGGCCACCGAACGGTATTCCCAGGCATAATCCATATTGCCGGTCTGCAGGAGCGAAATCAGTTCCACCGATTTAGGCCGGATGTTTTCCACCGGGCGATTATGCAGCAGCTGTTGGTAGAGACCGGGGTGCTGGTAGTGCTCTTCCGCCAGCTGTAGAACCATCAGCGAGCGATAACCGCAAGGGTCAATATTTGGATCGGCATGGCCCCAGACGACATCTGGTCGGGCCAGGATCTCATGCCAGTTGGCTGGCGAAATGTCGCCGGCATAGGTGCTGGTGTCAGTATAGCAGAGGACCATCCGGTTGCTGGCAAACCTGATATTCCAGGTGGCATGATCGGGAATCAGCAGCTTGTCGATGACATTGTAATCCGCCGAGGCCATGATGTCGCAGGGTTTGTGCAAGTCGGTAATTTTACGGGCGCATTTCTGGCTGCCGGCTGCTTCCCGCAGGATATCGATCCCGGGATGGCCGGCTTCGAACGCTTTCTCGATGGCCGCCATGGGCACGGAGAGGCTGCCGGCATGGAAAATAATTACCTGATCAGTTGTCTGTGCCGCCGAAGCCATTGGTGGCAGGCAGAGGAACATAACGACTGTCTGTAAAAGAAAAGCTATTTTTTTTACTCCGGCGCCCATGGTTATCTCCTGTTGAGGTGATTTTTTTAAATTGGGAGAGCTGTAACATGCAAAAGCGGTTAAATCAAGATGAAAAATTACATTAAATAATGAAAAGTAACTATAAATAACTTTGGAAGTTATTGTTGACTTTTGTAGCTGGAATAATTACGACAATGTAAGTCTTAACACGATTGTTCATGCAAGTGATGCGGGGAGATGCCATGGAGAGGAAGGATCTGCTAACCACCAGAGAGGTGGCCGGTTATCTTAAAATCAATGAGAAGAAAGTCTATCAGCTTATCCAGGATGGGGTGATTCCCTGTACCGGGGTGGTGGGGAAATGGCTGTTTTCCCTTGAGCAGATTAACCGCTGGCTTGAAGAAAAAACCGCCCTGGCTAAGAATATCCTGGTGGCCGGCAGTGATGACCCTTTGCTGATGAGGCTGGTGGAAATGTTCAATCGGCAGTTTTTTCCCCACCACCTGGTATTCCATGCGGCGATCGGCAGCCAGCATGGATTGATGTCGCTGGCCAACGGCAGTGCGCAGGTAGCCGGAGTCCACCTTTTTCATCCGCCTACCGGTGATTACAACCTTCCCTATGTGAAAAAGCACTGTGCCGGCAAACGAGTGGTGGTGGTTAATCTGGCCTACCGTCAGCAGGGGTTGCTGGTGGCTCCCGGCAACCCGCTGCGCATTACCGGGATTACCGATCTTATCCGTCCCGAGGTTCGGTTTGTAAATCGCAACCAGGGCTCCGGCACCCGCTTCCACCTGGATTATCTGCTCCATCAGGAACAGTTGGCTGATGCCCCTGTACATGGCTACCAGCAGGAATTGGCTACCCATCAGGAGGTGGCCGTCCAGATTCTCAAAGGTGCGGCTGATGTGGGGATGGGGATTGTCTATGCGGCGGCAGAGGTTGGGCTTGATTTTATTCCCCTGGTTGAAGAGCGCTTCGACCTGGTGGCCATGGCGGAGAGTTATCATGCCCATCCCATTGCCGACTTTTTTGCCCTTCTGGAACCGGAAAAACTGACCCTCAAAACCGGCTCTTTTCCCGGTTATGATTTCCGCGATGCGGGGACGATTGTCTGGCAGAACAACAGCTGAATGGTGGGGCAGGAGGCAGCAGTTGGGTGTTGTTAACGGAACCCGCCCTGCCGGTAAATCTGCCAGAAGGTCCGGCACAGGGCAAAGAGTGATTTCTGTCTTCCCTGGGTGTCGGCCTCAGGTCTGATTCCAGAGTGCCGCTCAATTTTCCAGAAGATGTACTGGACGCCCCCATTGAAAGTGGTCAGGGCTTTGAGCAGCCGCAGCACAGAGAGAAGTTTCCCCTGGATGATCCGCAGTGTCCAGCCCCAGCGGCACAACCGCCGCCGGCCAGGTGAATTTTTGTTTCTATAATGGTGTGCAGGGTCGGTGCCATCGGCGGTGAGCAGTGTTGCAGTCAAATGTTCATAGTAGTTGGCATCCTGCTGAAACAGTTGGTCGCGGTAATGTTGCCGTTCGGTCCGCAGCTCCGCCCGGTAGGTAAGGGAAAAACCATGGCACCAGAGTTCTCGGGCAGTAAACTGATCCGGGAGGCAGGGAATGACCCGGGAGACAAAGGTCCGCGCTGCTTCGGCCAGGGCGTGATGGAGACGCTTCTGGATCTGGTCGGTGCGGGCGTAAAGAATGCCGGTCGGCTGGGCGAAGCGTCCCCACAGGTAGGAATGGAACCAGCGTGGTGAAGTGCCCCGCTCGAAATCATCGATGGAAAGCACGGCATATTTCCCCCTCACTGTTCTGCCGTTGTGGGCGATTTCAAGATAAAAAACATTAGGCGGCAGCAGGCGGTTGAGCAATGCCAGGTGGTACCGGTCGTAGGCGTTGTGGTAGTCATCAACCAGGAGATAGAGATCCAGCAGGCCGTCGAAATAATCGCCGCTCCGTCGGCAGGAGCCGTAGAAAAGAACCGCCTCGATGGCTTTCCCGTAGCGTTGCTGCAGTTCGGTGATCATGGCCTGCAGCGGAGGTGACTCCTGACAGGTTGCCTGGCGGCTGATCAGGGAGATAGTCGGTGATAGTGACATGATCAGTGCCTGCCATGGGGACGGAGCTGTAAGAAATGTACCAGACCGCCGTCGGCAACGATAAGCGGCTGACGGCTGCCGGTATCATACAGTTGGCCGTCCAGGGTGAAAGGGCCGTTGAAAGTGAGTTCCACGTTAGTGCAGTTGTGGCTGTAATAGCCGTTTTCAGGTGTTCCCAGGGGATGATTGTGCCCCCGGGCCAAGTGGGGAAGCAGGCGGAAGAATCGTTCAGGCTGGCTGCGCACGGCGGTATAATGGAGCGGTCGATCTTCTGATCCCCAAAAGGGGCGCAGGCCGAAAAACAGCCGTTCCAGGGTGCTGACCATGAGCAGAAAGAATTGTTCTTTCCCCGGGGGATTGCCGTCAATGACGACCTGCATGGCTGTTGGCATGATAACCGGGCGATTTTTTTGCCTCATGGCCAGTAGAAAACGGGCAAAAACCAGTCCGGGACCCAGCTCTCCTGTAATTCCAAGGCGATTGACCCGCCGATGAAAAAAGCTGATTCCCTGGGGGATGCCGGCGGCACCGAAAAACATGCCATACAGGGAATCCCCCCCCCCTGCAACCCGAAGTATCGGTCGGGTAATGACCGTTGCCCTGGCTTCATTCCGGTTTGTCCAGGTGAGAAGGTTTGTCAGGGCTTTTTTTGCCGATCCCGGCAGACCGACATCACCGGCGGTCATGCTGGTGGTTCCGGCCCGCAAAACGGCCAACAGCGGCAGGCGGGAGAAGGGGCCTTGATTCAGTAGCGCGGTCAGAACGGCTGAAATGGTGCCGTCGCCGCCATTGACAACCACCAAGTTGATTCCCTGCTGGCTGAACACTTTCAGGGCGCTGCCGATGGCCGCAGGATTTTCCACTTCCCAATGGCTGATCTGCGGCTGCTGGCGCAGCAGATTTCTGATGGCCGGCAGACCACGACGGTTGCCGCCGCTCAATGGGTTGCTCAGGATACCGACGCGCAGGTTTCCCGCTGCAACGGTGGGAGTGAAGCTGTCGCTGCCTTCCCGGCAATAATCCGTTCCCGGTAAACGTGCTGGGGAGGACATGATTATCCCCGGGAACCGTCCGGGAATGTTGTCAGACGACGGGTAAAGAGCCTTACTGCCAACGACTGGCGGCGTCCATCCTGGCTGATGTCAGCAAACCATGGTTTCAATGGCCCGGATGTCAGCCGGACCCGGATGGCCATTGCCAGGCGGACAACCAGAAATAGGCTGGTGGCAACGGTCCAGAATGCAACCCAGAAAAGGCCCAGATCGGGGCGCCCCAGGAGGATGCTGATGGTGAGAAGTATCAGATTGGGATTACGCCGGCCGGTGACCAGACGGAAATAGGAGTCGATCTGGTGCCAGCAGAAGATGCCGAAACGTCCCAGCAGCCCGGTGAAAATTGCTTCAACCAGCCGGCCGGCAAGATAGCCGATAACGATCAGCCAGAAAATAGCCTGCAGCGAGGCAACCGTTATCTCCGGATAGATCCTGGTCAATCCCAGTCCCCACAGCAAGTACCAGATGGGCGGATGAATCAGGTCAATGGCATGGTCAAAAATATGTCCCATCTTGCTGGAGGTTACGGTCACCCGGGCAAGTTTGCCGTCCACCGTATCAAGAAAGGTCATTAACCAGCCGGCGGCCAATCCCAGACCGTAATGGCCGAACATGAAGAGCAGACCGGCAAGGCAGACCAACCCTAATCCAGCCATAGTCACCTGGTTGGGAGAAAGTCCCCGGCGAACACAAAGTTGAACCGCCAACCGGGCCGGCAATGGCCAGGCCCACTTGGTCACCAGATCGGTAACCCCTTTATAGGACCAGGAGAAGAGGTGTTTTTCCAGCAGGTGTCGATTGCTTTTTTCGATGGGGAGAACGAAGGGAGGATCAAATTTGCGCAGCTGCTGCTGGTAGATGGGGGTTAACGTTTCGGGGGTGACAGTCTCAATCCCCGGCAGCTGATCGGCAGGATTTTTTCCCGCGAGGATGGTCCGGGCTTCGACAGCCAGGGAGCCGGGGACATGGGCTGCGACCGGCCGTGCAGTGGTGCCGCTGGAGAGCTGCAGGATGGTGTTGGGCGCGGTAAGCAAACTTTTAATGATCCGGTCATCATAGAGGTAATCTCCCCGGATCACAATCACCGAGTTATCCTCAGCAACTTCGGTGAGGTTATCACTGAAGTTGCTGACCCCGGCGGTGGCGAAAACTCGTTCCAGTCGTTGACGGGAGGAAAGTCCCCAGAGTTCCACCGGGCTTTCCTCAAACACATGGACGACCACTGCCATTGATCTCTCCCTGGAGAAGAGTAGGTAAGCTCTTCTCTTGTGTGAAGGTTTTGGTCTCTTAAGCCGGGACCTGCCTAGTGCCGATGATGCGTCATTGAAAAAAAACCTGGATTTCTTTATATAGATAAATATGATGTTTGTAAAGACTGCTGAGCCGGCATCCTGCCCTCATTCTTCTTCCACCGGTGATCTCCGGGAGGAGATGTTTACCTTTGCCCATCTGTCCGATCTCCACCTTTGCTGCCCCCGGGAGTTCAGCTTGGCGGATATCATTACCAAGCGGCTTTATGGATTCCTGTCATGGAAGCTGCACCGCTCCAGTGAGTATGCCGAGCAGGTGCTGGCGGCGTTGCTTGAGGATATCAGGGTGCAGCAGCCTGACCATGTGATGGTTACCGGCGATCTCACCCATCTGAGCCTGCCGGGTGAATTTCTCAAAGCGGAACACGTTCTCCGATGCCTGGGTAGTGGTGAGCGGGTTACCGTGATCCCCGGAAATCACGATAGCTACATTGCTGCTGCGGTGGGCAAGGCGGAGAAGGCGTGGGCTTCCTACATGGTTTCTGACAACGATGAGTCAGCCTCGAAGGTTTCTTTCCCGACTTTTCGCCGGCGGGGGCCGGCGGCAATCATCGGCTTGTCCACTGCCAGACCATGTCTGCCACTGTTGGCTTATGGTACCGTCGGCACGGCCCAGCTGCACCGTTTGGCGGAATATCTCGAAGAAGCGGGCCGCCAACAGCTCTTTCGGGTGGTGCTGATCCATCATCCTCCGGTTCCGGGGGTTGTCAGCTGGCGGAAGCGCTTGACCGATTGGCAGGCGTTTGGGGCATTGCTCGCCCGGCAGGGGGCGGAGCTGGTTTTGCACGGTCATGCCCATATTCCCTCATCGGCATTTTTGGAAGGTGTGGGGCAGAACATTCCCGTGCGGGGGGTTCCGGCTGCTTCCGCCATCGGTCGCCGGCCGTACCGCCGGGCGCACTATTGTTTGTACGGGATAACAAGAAAAGCTGAAGGCTGGCATATTGTCTGTGCTGTGCGGCGCTACTCGGTCGAAAAACAATGCTTTGTGGGGGTTGATGGCTGGCAGCCGCTGATGTCATGAGGTCCGTTTGGCCAGCCAGCCACTGATGCCCAGAATGAGGATTATCGGCAGGAGAACGGTAATCGAGGGATGGAGGTTGAACAGCAGGCCGAGATCGCCGATAATTTCATTGGCGAGATAGGATAAAATTCCCACCAGAATGCCCACCATAATCCGCCAGCCGGCTGAAATAGTCCGGTTTGAACCAAACATCAGCGGTAGCGATAAAAGGATCATTGCCCCCGTGGTCAGGGGAATGGCCATTTTCTGCCACAGGGCCAGCAGGTAGTGGTCGGCATTCTGCCCCCGTTCCCTCAGGGTCCTGATGTAGCGAAAGAGATGGCTGGGCGAGAGACTGTCGGGTGGCAGTCTGAGGACTGTAAGCTGCTCGGCGTTTAAAAACAGCTCCATAGTCTGGCTCGGTATAGTCCTGGTGATCACCCCATCAGCAGTAAATTGTTTTTGTTCAATGTTTTCCAGCAGCCAGCGTTGGTCTTCGGTGATGGTTGCTCTCGGGCTGTGCAGGAACGACTGCAGACGACCATCCTGGTTGTAGGTGTAGATATCCAGATCGGTGGCGGTTTCCCGAAAGGACGTTTTACCGACCCTGATAAAGGAATGTCCATGGCGAACCCAGAAACCCCTCTGGGTCAGGGCTATGCCGGTATCGGAGAGAGCCAGCAGCCGCTGGGTCCTGGCTTGCTGTTCCAGCGGCGGAACGACGAATTCAGCCAGCAGGCCCGCCCCCAGCATGAGGAGCAAGCCGGTTGTGAGGACCGGCAGGCATATCCGCCGGCGGGCCAGACCGGCAGCCTGCAAGGCCAGCAATTCATCATGGTTGGCCAGCAGCCCGAGGCCGATAATGCTGCCCAGCAGGGTGGAAACCGGCAACAGCTCGATCAGCCGTTTTGGCAAGGTTAGCATGGTATATTGGAATGCATGGCGCAGGGTGTAATGTCCGGTGCCGATGGTATCCATCTGGGCCATCAGCTCAAAAAAGCTGAACAGGAAAAGGAGAATGGCGGCAACGATGACGAAGCTCTGGAGGAAATTCCTGATGAGATAACGGTCTAGCAGTTTCATTGAGACGATATCACCGTAAAAGGTATCTAGTACATTTTTCTTCGAAGCAGCAGTGCAGGTTTGGCGCTCAGGAGCAAAAGCAACGCGGCCAGCAGCATGAGCACTCCCCAGAGCCCCGGGATGGATCCGATGACACCCTGTCTGATCCAGGTCTTGGTGGTCAAGCTCACGGTGTAGTAGACGGCATAGATAAGGACGGCAGTGACCACTTTGGCGTATTTGCTGCGTCGTGGTTTTGTCTGGCTGAGAGGAATACCGAGCAGGGCCAGCAGGATGGCGGTCAGCGGGGCTGAAAATCGCCACTGCAATTCAGCGGTTGCATCGGGAGTTGGGTTACGAATCAGCTCCATGGTGTCAGCCGCTTTGGTTTTGTATAACTGCGTCGCCGTCGGCGGGGAGAGGGATAACAGGTATTCTTTAAACTCGATGGAAGTATCGCCGCCGCTGGTCAAGGAGATTTCATGCAGATCGCCATTGAGAAACACCAGGGTGTCAGTCCCGTTTTTTCCGGTTGACTGCTGATATGCTTCCCGGGCGGTAATGACCTGGATCGATTGCTCCTCTTGCGTCTGGATAAAAACCTGTCGTGCTCTGCGGGCCTGCTGATCGATCTCTTCGGCGAAAATAACCCGTCTGCCCTGCTCAATTTCATAAAAGGTGGCTGGATCCATGCGGGAAATATCAAAGCGTGCCGCGGCCCATTCTTTCAACCGGTAGCTGGTTTGGTAGGCCAGGGGTCTGATATACAGCGATAATCCAGCAACCAAAATACTGACCATCATGGCTGCCAGCAGGACAACCTTGAAAATTCTTCGTTCCCGGATGCCGCAGGTCAGCATCGCGGTAATTTCCGAATCCGAATAGAGGCGGCCCAAGCCGACAACAATCGAAAGATAGAGGGTCATGGGCAGCAGCACTTCCAAGGCGATGACCACCTTCAGGGCTATCAGGTAGCAAACTGTCCCGGCGGAAAGGAGGCCGTAGGTGGCATCAGCCAGCAGGCGGGTGGCCGAATAGCTGGCAAAAATAATCACCAGGATGGCACAGACCACAAGCATGGGTTTGTAGATTTCCCGGCTGAGATATCGGTCAATAATCACAGTAATGTTGGTCGTTTTGCAGGGTTTTATTTTTTGTCCAAGTTGGCATCTGAACCTTTGCTAGACATATACTCGTTTTATTCTTCCAGGGCAATACCTTAACCTACCTTCCTGTCGGCTTCCATGATGGAGGGTACGGCGAGCTTGCTGTGGTTGGTGGGGAGGTTGATTTTTTTATTTTGAATGTGCTATAGACGGCAAAACTTCTTTCCTGCCGTTTCAATCTCTTGCCGTTGATTGCCGGTGTGGTTCAAGGGCGTGGAGAACGTGATGACGATTTTTTCCGGAGAATACTAACCCATGAGAGCGATTATTTTAAGTGCCGGCCAGGGAAAACGCCTGTTGCCTTTAACCAGCGACACCCCCAAATGTGCCCTGAACGTTGGCGGCCAGTCGCTGCTGGAGTGGCAGCTGGATATGCTTGCCGCCTGCGGGGTAAACCAGGTGACGGTGGTTGTCGGCTACGGCGCCGAACAGGTGGAGCAGCTGGTGCAAAACCGGTCTGCCGGCCAGCAGGTGGAAACTTTGTTGAATGCCGATTACGCGGTTTCCGACAACCTGGTAAGCTGCTGGATGGTCCGTGAGCGGATGGATCAGGATTTTGTTTTGCTCAACGGCGATACGCTGTTTGAAGCGGCGGTTCTTCAGCGGCTCCTGCTGACCCCCAGCGAGGCGGTGACGGTGACCATCAATCATAAGAAAGCATATGATGCCGACGATATGAAGGTCAAGCTGGAGGGGACCCGGCTGGTCAATATAGGCAAAGGGCTTAGTTCAGACGATGTTGACGGCGAGTCCATCGGCATGATCCTCTTTCGCGGCACAGGGCCGCAACTGTTTCGTTCGTCCATTGAAGCGGCGCTGGAGAATCCCGCGGCCCGCAAACGCTGGTATTTATCAGTGATCAACGATATGGCCCAGACCATGCCGGTCTGGACCTGTTCGGCAGACGGGCTAGCCTGGTGTGAAGTGGACTATCCCGCCGATCTTGAATCTGCGGTAGAGGTGGTTCAGTTATGTCGCTGTGGTGTCCAATGATGATGGCTTCGTAACAACCCTTCCTCGTTCCTTCTTCGTTAAGCTCCTTCGCCACGGGGTTGTGCTGACTGTCAACCCCTTCTTCAGGTTATGCTTGCCTTACATCTGCATATGGCAGTCCGTCATTCCGGGGTGCCGCTTTTTTCCCGCTTTGCAACAATATCGTTGACCAAGACTAAATCGCCCACCGTATCCACATCCACGGCCGCCTCCGGATGGATCATGATGATGGGCTTGCCCCTTAAACCCATCCGTCGGGCTATTCTCTGTACCCCGCCTTCCAGTGTCAACCAACCCAGCAGGTAACGAACTACGGTCCACCAGCCGCAAATGCCGATGATGCGCAGCGGCTTTTTTCGCTGCTGCTCAACGCGTTTCCAGAAGTCGGCCGCCTTATAACTTTGCGGCGTCAGGAACGCAAAGAGGTTGCAGGTGCAGTAGCTGCCGTCCCGGAACTTGGAAACTGTCCGGCGGCAATGGGGATAGGCATTCCGGAGCATCGCATAGGGTGCCAGGCCAACGGTGATATCCCGATCTGCCTGGCGGGATTGGGAACAGAAATAATCGACGACCGCCGGGGTCAGCAGTGCATGGTCGGCGGTGGTGAGCAGTACCGGCGAGCCATCTTTAATCAGCTGCAAAGCTTCAAAGGCACTGGTGCTTGGTGTCTCCCGGGGCGGAATCCAGCGGATCCGGTGTTTGGCAATTATTGTTTCCAGCTCGGGTGATTGACTGATAATCTCTTTGGACGGTCCGCAGAGGATGCAGGGGCCGACCTCCCGGGCTTGTTGCAGGGCGGTGAGGACCCGGAGCACCATGGGGATGCCGCCAACCGGCGCGAGCGCCTTGCAGGGGGCACCGGTAGCTTCAGCCACCGGGTCGGCGGCTGTCCGGTCGGCGGCCAGAATAATGGCGGTAAACGGTTTGGCAATCGTCGTCATGGAATGGTGGCTTCCTCTTACAGCTCTTTTTGGTACAGACGGTATCGTTTCGTTATTCTCCCCCCATGGGTCTCGATGATTTTGCGCATTTCTCGATTATCCTCGAGAATCCATGACATCTCAACTTCCTCCACCCCTTTTTTGGCCACCTTCTGCCGTTCGCTGTCGATGAGCATGAAGGCCAGGGCAGCACCCATAAGGGTATGGTGATACTGTTGCCGGATGCCCATCAGCGGCACCCTGGCGGTACGCGGATAGCGTATCTTCAGCCGCCACAAAAGCTTCAGCCAGCCAAAGGGCAGCAAGCGGCCGTTGAGATCGGCGATGATTTCATTGAGGTTGGGCAGGGTGACCATCATGCCGGCCGGCATGCCGTCAACCTCGGCAATCTGGATGAGGTCCTTGTCAACCAGGAGTTTGAAGTCATTGCCCATGGCCTGCAGTTCGTTCGTGGTAAAAGGGATGAATCCCCAGTTGTTGTGCCAGGCATCGTTGAAGATATCGCCAATAACGGTAAGTTCCCGGTCAAAGTACCTGCCGCGTTCCATCGGCCTGATACGGATGTGGCTGTTGACCCGCCTGATGATGGCCCGCATGGCCCGGGAAGGCTTGAACCCGGTTTCGATGCTGTAGGCCAGCAGTTCCTTGATCGGCCGGTAGCCCTGTTCCATAACTCTGTCGGTATAGTAGGGGGGCGCGTGTCCCATCATGATTGATGGGGGGGTGTCGAACCCTTCCGCCAAAAGACCGCACTCCTGGTTGATGGACAGATTGAACGGTCCGGCGCAGGTTTGCATGCCCCGGCTGCGCAGCCAGTTTTCGGCGGTCGTCAGTAGGGCGGCAAAAGTTTCACCATTGTCCTCCGCTTCCAGCAGGCCGAAAAAACCGCTGTGGTCATGGTACCGTTCCTGGTGTAGGCGGTCTATCTGGGCGCTGATCCTGCCCACTGCCACTGTTCCCCGGTAGGCAAGCCAGGACTGAAACCGGGCGTGGTCGAAATAGGGATTTTTCGGGGAAAGGTGCTGGCGGCGCTCAAATAGCAGCGGCGGCACCCAGGCGGGATCATCCTTGTAGATCGACCAGGGAAATTTAATAAAACGGTCGGTACCATGGCGGCCGGCCACCGGTTTGATGAGCAGTGGCAGAGGTTTTGCCGGCCTGCCAGGATGATGGAGCCTGTTGGAAGTACTGTTTTGCATCCATGTATCCTGCCAGAAAAAAAGATGAAAAGCCAGACGTTTGTATGACTGATGTGTGAATGGAAAAACATCGTGTTGCCAGGTAGTAGAAAAAGCCATCAGAAAGCAGGTGAGTTAACAGTGACGGGTGTCATCTTTCATGAATCGGGCGTTTGGTTGGGGGGCGAGTTAAAAAGTTTTCATGTGTCGATTTTAATGCCTTTTCTCTTGAGCCCTCATCCCTGTTGTGGCATATATATATTAATAAAATGTTGCTGATATGAGGATGAGAGAGGATTTTCCCGCTCCTCTTTTTCTTCGGTGGTGAAAAAAAGTGAACATGGCCAGCGGATGATAGTGTATGCAGTTGGCAACTCTTAGTACATCAACTATTGTAGTTGTTGGATTTCTTCGTAGCTGTTATGAAAAAATCTTTGATAAAACACTGGTTTAGCTGTAGAAGATATGGAAATCGGCGCGCTTCTTAAACAATGACTCAAATCAGAGAGCAATTACACTACGGATTGGCTCCGACTGGTTAAATGAAAAAGATGGCA
>JAFGSY010000017.1 GCA_016934315.1 Candidatus Anaeroferrophillus wilburensis
AGGCCCGCTCATAGCGCTCAAAAGGCTGCAGGACAATATCCTCACTTTTTTTACCCTTGCGGGAATCTTCCAGGTGGGTAATGGCGGCGGCTGTCGGCCGGTTGCCGGCCAGCCAGGTGGTATATATCCGCTCACTGCTCTTGAAGTAAGCCAGCGATTCCCTGATCTTCTCGTAATCAGGATCCAGGCCTGCCTTGATCGCCGACGGCTTGGTCTCCCGGCCATAGATACCTACCCGCAGATGGATAGTGCCGATCCCATTGAGCACAATACCGTAATAAAAATCCTGACTCAGATCGATGCCGGGGATTTCCTCCAGCATGCTTTTGGCCTGCTGGTACTCCTTAAGCGCCCCGTCGAAATTACCACGGATCATCTTCTTTTCGCCGGTGCTGTAGTGACGCATGGGCGCCTGGTAGCGGCTGTCCTGGCCGAGACCTTTGAGTTGATAATGACGCCACAACATAACCCCCATCGCCACCGACAGAACCGCCACCACAAGGGCAACCATCCGCATCTTGCGGTTGAAGCGAAACAGGCTTTCAGTTGTTTGCATGACTATCAGTAACCCGCTATTTCCGGCAATCTCCGGCGGTTTTCCCTGGAGACAGAGCCACCCGGCCCCACCTGCCATATGAGATAAAGGAGGCGAGATATATATGGTATCAACGCTTTTGTCAACCACTAAATAGCTGCCGACGGACAATAAAGCAACCGGCTAACGCCGCGGCGACCACCAACGATCACCCATACCCTGCAAAATGCTGGTATCCTTGATAATAATATCCCATTTGGGCATCGTCCGATGACCATTCGGCCGACTTTTTAACGGCCTGCCCCGACGGCCTCGGCAGGCAAAAACGTTGACAAAGCCACACCAATGTACTAATAGATGCTCATATAATAAGGTAAACTTGCATCAAATGGTGGATCATGAAGGTTCATGAAGTGATGAATACCGAAGTGGTAACGGCCCAGCCGGACAGCCGCGTCTGCGATATTATCGAACTTTTTCACCTGAAGAACATTACCGGTGTACCGGTGGTCGAAGACGGCCGGGTGGTGGGAGTCATCTCCAAAAAAGATATCCTGCCGCTGGTGGCCTCCTTCGACGTCGACTACGAAACTCTGGAAAGACTGAAGGAAACCTGCACCTACAAGGTTGCCGACTACATGCAGCGGGAGGTCATCAATGTGCCGCCGGTGGAGCCGGTTGAATCCTGCGCCATGATCATGATCAACAACAATATCAACCGCCTGCCGGTGATGGAAGACGGCGCACTGGTGGGCATCGTCACCCGCGGCGATATCCTCAAGGCACTGGCCAGCTGCGGCGGCTGCGAACTATAGAAAAACGGTAGACGGTATAAGGCATACGGTGTACGGTACAGAGCATAGGAATAAAGATGAAAAAACCGCTGGCGACAGCGGTTTTTTGTAGTTGACAGCCTCTTTCCCACCCTTGCAGCAATCACCCTCCCGCAACCATATTTTCCCTACACCCTTCGTCGTATAGTGCACCGCATCCGTACACCGTTGTGTTACAGCATTCCCCCGAAGAAACTATTATAGGCCAGCTTCTGCAGGGTTTCAACCGCTGTCAGGGCTTCCTTGAGCGCCTCCCGCTCGCTTTCCGGCAGCACTTCCGGATCGAGATAATAGTCATATTTTTTCCCTGAAACCACCGCCTCCACCTGGGAAATCATTTTGGCCCGCGTGAGCACCAGGTAAGCCTGCTGCAGACGCAGCGACAGATCAGCATCAAAATGGTGCCCTGCTTCCAGGGCTTTGAGGCGGGCAATGGTGTTGGTGGCGGTGATCCCATATTTGAGCGCAAAAACCCTGGTGGTCATGATCAGCGGCGCCCAGCCGAAGAGCTTGACATTAAATTTGCCGGCATGTTTGCCGCTGCGCTCAAGGCGGAATTTCTTGAAAAAATTAAGCGCCACCGAAGACATGACGGCACTGCGGGCCATGCTCATCAGGGCATCGAAATGGTCGCGAATCATGGCATGGACTTGATCGACAAACTGCCGGCCGACCTTTTTTGACCCGGCGCAGTAGACCACATCCATGAGGATAATCATCCGCAGAAGGTTTTTCTGGTCCTGGTTGCCGATCACCTCCTCCATCTTCTCCTGCCAGGCCGGCAGAGAGCCGCGCCAGTCATCGTTGGTGGGCATAATGTTGCCGGTGCACAGGGCGAAACCGGCAGTATCAAGATCCTTCACCACCCGCCGGGCAAAGTTATTGAAATAGGCATCCACCACCGCCGATTCATGCTCGTAGACCAGGGCATTATCCTGGTCGGTGAAGAAGGTCTGCTCACCCCGGCCGTCGCTGCCCATATTGAACCAGGCAAAGGGGCACGGGGGAGGACCAGCATCCTCAAGGGCCAGATCGATGACCCGGACTGTAATCCGGTCGCGATAGGTGGTAATCAGCTGATGGATCTCCATTACCTCCACTCCGCGGAGAAACAGCTCCAGGGCAATATTATTGAGAGTACGATGCAGCTCCACCAGCTCGTCCAGGGTGCCGGCCTTTTCGCTGCGGCGCACCAGGGCGACGATCTCACGCCAGCGCTCCTCCAGATACTGGCGCCGCTTGTCAAGCACCTGACGGGCATCACCAAGGACCAGCAGCCGCTCTTTCACTGACGAAAAAAAAGGCTGGCCGCCAGTCCCGCCCATGGCGCCGATGAGCAGACGATCATGACTCACGGTTCCCGATTTGAAACCCTGATAGAGGGTTCTGAACTGTTCCGGCTGATAGGTGGTCGGCATGGTTTCCGGCTTGTACTTCGGATTGGCAGACAGACAAACCCCTTGAGTACTTTCCCGACAGGTCGGCGGCGACTTTTCCGCCGGCTGCCGGCGCCCAAGGCTTACCCTGGCAAGGTAGAACAATTCGCCCGAAAAATCCATTAAAAAAAGGGAAGGGACGCTGCCGCCCCTTCCCCTGGCACTACTCTATCTACTCATGCGCAAGATACCATCGGGCTTACTCGTATTTCACCCCATGCACCTTCTCGCAGAGGTACTTGCGGATTTCCACTGACGGCGGTTCGGTCGCCATGGAAACAATAATATTGGTAAAGAAGGCAACCGGCATCAGAATCAGCGAAGAAGAGGTGAACGGGATCAATTCTGACAACCAGGTACCCTTGCCGGCCCCTTTGCCCCAGAAGAAGAAGAAGGCAGTCAGGAACAGGCCCACCAGCATACCGGCGATACAGCCGTACTTATTGGAACGGCTCCACCAGACTCCCAGGAGGAAGGTGGGGAAAATGGTGTTCCCGGCAATGGCAAAAGCCATGGCGACGATCTGGGCGATGAGGGCAAACGGCTTCAGGGCGAAGGCAATAACAATCAGACCGAGAGCGAACACGGCAACCTTGGACACCATCATGCGGGCATTTTCCGAGGCGTTCGGGTTGATGACCCGGTAGTAGATGTCATGGGACGCCGCGGAACCGGCAGCCAGCAGCAGACCGGAAACCGTGGAGAAGGCAGCCGAAATGGCACCGGCAGCCAGGTAGCCGCAGAACCACTGGGGCAGACCGGCACGTTCGGCGGCCAGAACGACGATGGCATCGGCCAGTTCCTTCTTCGGCACCATACCCGCTTTAGCGGCCATGACCCTGGCGAAGGCGGCGTACGCCGGCGAACTCCAGTAGAGCAGACCGATGAAGAACAGGCCCCAGACCACCGACCAGCGGGCGTCACGGGTGTTGGGCACAACGTAGAAGCGGGACAGTACGTGCGGCAGACCGGCGGTACCCACCATCATGGTGAAGCACAGGGCAATCCACTTGTAGGTGCCACTCACGCCCCAGGGAGCGACATACTTGACGTTGGCGGCCGCAATCTGCTCCGCCAGCTCCGGGGCGATGGCAGTGGCGGCGCCTTTGCCGATATTGGCGGCGTTGGCATAGAGGTTGCCGATGTCATACACTGCGGCGCCGTAGCCTATCTCCGGGATCAGGAAGAAATACCCCAGCTTCCTGGCGATGAAAACCAGCGGGAAGATAAAGGCCGTAATGATAATTACATACTGGAACTGCATATTCTTGGTGGCCCCGAGCATCCCGGCGATGATGATGTAGGCCAGCACAACGGCCGTACCAACGATGACCGAGGTGGCATAATTGAAGCCGAACACCCAGCTGAACATCAGGGCGATGCCTTTGTACTGGGCGATGGAGTAGGTTAAGGAAATGATGATCGCGGTCAGGGCGGCGATAATCCGTGCACCCTGCGATTCGAAACGGTCACCGATGAAATCGGCGGCGGTGTATTTGCCGAAGCGGCGGATCTGGCCGGCCATCAGCACCAGCAGCATGACGTAGCCGCCGGTCCAGCCGAGGATGTAGGCCAGAGCGAAATAACCCTTCAGATAGAGCAGACCGGCCATGCCGAGAAAGCTGGCCGCGCTCATCCAGTTACTGGCGATGGCAGCGCCGGCACCGATCCGGCCGATGCCGCGGCCGGCCGCCCAGTAGTCATCCTGGTCCTTGGCCTTATGGCCGACACCAATACCAACAAAACAAGCCAGGACGATCGCCAGAATAATAGCCGGTCCCAGTTTAAATCCAGTTTCAACTCCCATTAGTAACCCCCTAGCTTTCTAAACGTTAATAATGCTGCGTCCCGGTAAAGTCTAGATATCCGCTTTGCCATGCCGCTCTTCCAGACCATCAACCAGGATGTTGAACCAGATGCACAGCAGGATGTAGACGATGATCATGAACTGCCCGGTCCACCAGTAATGGAACGGGAAACCGAGAAATTTCATCCGGGTCAGGAAGCTCTGGCCAACCGCGTCTTCCTGCACCAGCTTCAGCAGAATCTGAAACCCGAAGGTCCCCAGCGCCCAGATGACCAGCATGAGCCAGATATAGGTCGTCTCGGTCTTCATGAACTCGGTCCGGGGTTTGAAGATATTGATGTGATACTGGTCCTCAGTCATAATGAGTGCTCCTCCTCCTAAGGTTACATTCCCTTTTTTGCGCAACAAAAAATAATAATATAAAAACCGATAATAGTTGAACTGCTGGAACGAGATCTCCGACGCTTTTCGCCAACTCACCTCCTTTCCTCTTGCAACTACCGATGCAGCGCCGCGTAACTCCAAAAAGGGAATAGAGTACAACGGCTCACTATCGAGCCTTAGGGGAAATTACTAAAACATTGTCTTATGGATGTCAAGAAAAAAAACGATATTTTATTTTAAACTTGACTTGCACACTTTATCACAATATTATCCAGGTATAGCAATCTTTCAATACCACATACAACCTGTTGATATCACAGAGTATAACAGAAAACATTCAGGATGGATAATGAACCGGATTACCAGCGAAACAGCAATTTACGGCATTATGGGCAACCCGCTGCACCACAGCCTGTCGCCCCGCCTCCACAATGAGGTCTTCCAGCGCCACAATATAAATGCGGTTTATCTGGCCTTCCCGGTGGCGGCCGGCGGGGTGGCGGCAGCGGTGGCCGGCCTCAAAGCCCTGACGATCAGCGGCATCAATGTCACCATCCCCCACAAGGAGGCGGTCATTCCCCATCTGGACCGGGTGGATGAAACCGCCCGGGCAATCGGGGCGGTCAACACCATCACCCGCCGCGATGGACAGCTGGTGGGCAGCAACACCGACTGGCAGGGTTTTGCCGACTCGCTGACCCACTTGGGCTTCGATCCGGCCGGCAGGCAGATTGTTCTGCTGGGCTGCGGCGGTTCGGCGAGGGCGGTGATCTATGCCCTGGGCAAAAAAAACTGTAAAGGAATCATGATCTACAACCGAACACAGGAAAAAGCGGCGGCCGTGGCTGAACATTTTTCAACCCTCTTTCCCGCCACCCGGATCAGCGTCCGGCCCCTGGCCGATTTTTCCCGTGCCGGCGGCCGGCAGCCGATGCCGATCATTATCGACACCCTGCCCGGCCCGGTATCCTTCACTGCACCGCCGGCAGCCGACCAGACCGGTGAGGCGACACTCTATTATCCGATCAGCTACGGTGCCGGCGCCAGAGGCAAACAGTGCCCCGCCGACTGGCAGCGGGTTGACGGCCTGGCAATGCTGGTCTTCCAGGCCTGCCGGAGTTTCTCCCTGTGGTTCGGCAGGCGTTTCTCCGCCACCCAGGCAGCCGCTTTCTACGGTGAAATGCTGGCTGATCTGCAAACGGCGAACGAGCCTGACCCCGGCGGGCATCCTGAAACAGCTTTTTTCGCCAGCAGGGATATCAAGGAACGGTAAAAAGCTTAGGAAACCGGATGGCACCATAACAACTCCTGATGTGAGGCAAGCAAAACCTGAGGAATACGGCGGCCGGCCAGTACGCCCAGTGACGAGGGTTGCAGCTTGCCAATGGAGATGGAGTTGCTACGCAACCATCAACGTTGATGACCGCAGCAAGACGGAAACGATGCACATGAATCTGAAAAATAAACGCCTGGGCGAGATGCTGGTCAGCGCCAAACTGCTCACCGACAACCAGCTGGCCCAGGCGCTGCAGGACCAGAAAATGAACGGCGGCCGGCTGGGCTCGGTCCTCGTCCGGCTCGGCTTTATCAACGATGACGACCTGATCAATTTTCTCTGCGTCCAGTACGGCGTCCCGGCGGTCAACCTGCGGGATTTCAAGATTGATGAACAGGTCGCCAGCCTGATCCCCACCGACGTCATCAACAAATACCTCACCATTCCCATCAACCGTGTGGGTTCGACCCTCATCGTCGCCACCTGCGACCCCTCCAACATCTCGGCCATCGATGACATTAAATTCATCACTGGTTACAATGTTGAAATCGTCGTGGCCCCGGAAACGGTAATCAAGGAGACCATTGAAAAGCTCTATGACTCCACCTCGGTCCTCGAAGATGTCATGTCAACCTTCGATGACGCCGAGATGGAGCTGATCCAGGAGGAGGATGAGGTCAGTGTCGGTGAACTGAAACGGGAAACCGAGGACGCCCCGGTCATCCGGCTGGTGAACCTGATCCTAGTGGACGCCATCCGCAAAGGCGCCAGTGATATCCACCTGGAGCCCTATGAAAAGCTGTTTCGGGTCCGCTACCGGATCGACGGGGTTCTCCACGAGGTGATGAAGCCGCCCATGAAGCTGAAAAACGCCATCATCTCGCGCCTTAAGATCATGTCGGAGCTTGACATCGCCGAACGGCGGCTGCCCCAGGACGGCCGCATCAAGATGAAGATCGGCAAGGGCAAAACGATGGATTTCCGGGTCTCGGTCCTGCCGACCCTGTTTGGTGAAAAAATCGTTCTCCGATTGTTGGACCAATCAAACCTGCAGCTCGACATGACCAAACTGGGGTTCGAGGAAACTCCCCTGGCCCAGGTCAAGGATGCCATCTACCGGCCCTATGGCATGGTCCTGGTCACCGGACCCACCGGCAGCGGTAAAACCACCACCCTCTATTCCGCCCTCAGCGATCTCAACAAAATTTCCGATAATATTATGACCGCCGAGGATCCGGTGGAATTCAACTTGCAAGGCATCAACCAGGTGCAGATCCGAGAAAAGATCGGCCTGACCTTTGCGGCCGCCCTGCGCTCCTTCCTGCGCCAGGATCCGGACATCATCCTAGTGGGGGAGATGCGGGATCTGGAAACGGCGGAGATCAGCATCAAGGCGGCCCTTACCGGCCACCTGGTGCTCTCCACCCTGCATACCAATGATGCGCCAAGCACGGTCACCCGGCTGATCAACATGGGGGTGGAACCGTTTTTGATTGTCTCCTCCCTGAACCTGATCATGGCCCAGCGGCTGGCCCGGCAGATTTGCCAGAACTGCCGCGAGCCGGAGGAGATTCCGGTCAAAGCCCTGATTCAGGCCGGCATCCCGGAGGCCAAAGCCGCCGAGACCGTCTGCTTTAAAGGCAAGGGCTGCGGCAACTGCAACAACACCGGCTACAAAGGGCGGATCGCCCTGTATGAAGTCATGCCGATGACCGACGGCCTGAAGACGGCAGTCATCGAAGGCGCCAACACCATTGAACTCAAGCAGATGGCCATTGAAAACGGCATGAAAAGCCTGCGCCAGAGCGGCCTGAGCAAAATGATCGAGGGAGTTACCAGCTTTCAAGAAGTTTTACGGGTCACGGCAAAGGATTGAGGAAACAGGAGCGGGAAGTCAGGAGTCAGAATGACGGGGCTGCTGTTTCAAGAGATGGTTTCAGCAGTTTTTTTACTAAAACATTCGCAGATAGCAACGATTATAACCAATACATACACGGACTTCTCTTTTCCCCGGAGCAAAAACCATGGCAACACTGCACCAACTGCTTAAAACCATGCACGACGAAAACGCCTCCGACCTGCACATTACGTCGGGAACCCCGCCCCAGCTGCGGATCGACGGCAAGCTCTACCCGCTGGAGCTGCCGCCCATGACCCCCACGGACACCAAACAGATGTGCTACAGCGTCCTCACCGACTCCCAGAAGCACCGTTTCGAGGAAAACAACGAACTGGACCTCTCCTTCGGGGTCAAGGGGCTGAGCCGCTTCCGGGCCAACATCTTCGTCCAGCGGGGCACGGTGGCCGGCGCATTCCGGGCAATCCCCTACGAGATCAGATCCTTCGAGGACCTGGGACTGCCGCCGGTCATCCAGGAACTGACCAAAAAACCCTCAGGCCTGATCCTGGTCACCGGCCCCACCGGCAGCGGCAAATCGACCACCCTGGCGGCGATGATCGACAAGATCAACCGGGAGCGCCATGAGCACATCCTCACCATCGAGGATCCGATCGAATTTGTCCACCAGCACAAGAAATGCATCGTCAACCAGCGGGAGATCAAATCGGACACCGACACCTTCGCCAACGCCCTGCGCTACATTCTCCGCCAGGACCCCGACGTCGTCCTGGTGGGTGAACTCCGCGACCTGGAAACCGTCGCCTCATCCCTGACGGTTGCCGAAACCGGCCACCTGACCCTGGCCACCCTGCATACCAACAACTGCGCCCAGACCATCAACCGGATCATCGACATCTTTCCCTCCCACCAACAGCCGCAGATCCGCTCGCAGCTCTCGTTTGTCCTCGAGGGGGTGGTCTCCCAGCAGCTGCTGCCACGCAGCAACGGCAAGGGCCGGGTGATGGCCTTGGAGTTGATGATTCCCAACCCGGCAATCCGCAACCTGATCCGCGAGGACAAGATCCACCAGATCTACTCCCAGATGCAGGTGGGGCAGACCAAGTTCTCCATGCAGACCATGAACC
The DNA here is from genome assembly GCA_016934315.1 of Candidatus Anaeroferrophillus wilburensis. Classification (NCBI taxonomy): domain Bacteria; class Deltaproteobacteria; order Candidatus Anaeroferrophillales; family Candidatus Anaeroferrophillacea; genus Candidatus Anaeroferrophillus; species Candidatus Anaeroferrophillus wilburensis. Next base: position 9,257 of record JAFGSY010000017.1, read on the forward strand.
AGTCTCTCGCCAGCCTCTACCAGCGGGGACAGATAAGTTTTACCGACGCCCTGACCAAAAGCTCCGATCCGGATGAACTCCGGCAGATGGTGGGCAATCGCGCGATTTAGCGTTCGGTCTTCAGCCGGCCGGCAATAGATAGGAGATGACCATGACCGTTTTTCAATGGCAAGCCAAAAACCACCAGGGCAAGAAAGTCAAGGGGGAGCAGTCAGCCCTCTCCGACAGCATGGTGACCCTGGCACTGCGCAAGCAGGGAATGACCGACATCAAGGTCAAGAAAAAGCCCAAGGAGATCGAGATCAACCTGCCCTTCCTGAAGGCCAAGGTGCCGGAAAAGGAAGTGGTCGTCTTCACCCGCCAGTTTTCCACCATGATCAATGCCGGCCTGCCGATCATCCAATGTCTGGACATCCAGTCATCCCAACAGGAGAACAAGGAGTTCAAGAAAATTCTCCTGGCAATCAAGGAAAGCGTCGAGGGCGGCGAAACCCTGGCCGAGGCCCTGCGCCATCACCCCACGGTTTTCGACTCCCTCTACTGCAACATGGTGGAAGCCGGTGAAACCGGCGGCGCCCTGGATGTCATCCTCAACCGCCTGGCCTTCTTCATGGAAAAAAACATGAAGCTCAAGAAGCAGGTCAAAGGCGCCCTGGTCTACCCGAGTTCGGTCATGGCGGTGGCGGTCATCGTTGTGGCGATCATGATGGTGTTCGTTATTCCGTCTTTCGAAAAAATGTTTTCCGGTTTCGGCGCCGAGCTGCCGGCCCTCACCCAGCTGGTGGTCAACATCAGCAAATTCGTCCGCGGCAATATTCTGGTCATGATCGGCATCCTGATCGCGATGGTGGTTGCTTTCAAACAGACCTATAAAACCGAAAAAGGCCGGCTCTTTTTCGACCGCCTGTTTCTCAAATTGCCGGTGTTCGGCATCCTGCTGCGCAAGGTGGCGGTGGCCAAGTTCACCCGCACCCTGGGGACGATGATCTCCAGCGGCGTTCCCATTCTCACCTCCCTGGAAATCGTCGCCCGGACGGCGGGCAACGTGGTTATCGAACGGGCGGTGTTGTCAACCCGGGAAAGCATCAGCCAGGGAAAGACCATTGCCGAACCGCTGGAGGACAGCGGCATTTTCCCCTCCATGGTGGTACAGATGATTTCGGTGGGTGAGTCCACCGGCGCCCTGGACGAGATGCTCAACAAGATCGCCGATTTCTACGACGACGAAGTGGATGCGGCGGTGGCGGCCCTGACCTCGCTGATTGAACCCCTGCTGATGGTCTTTCTCGGCTCGGTGCTGGGCACCATGATCGTTGCCATGTACCTGCCGATCTTCAAACTGGGTTCCGTAGTCCATTAAAAATGAGCGGTTAACGGTATAAGGTGTACAGTGTAAGGTATCGGTATGCAGCTTGCGGTTTTTACCCCTTCTTTTCGCCGTATACCCTGCACCGTTAACCGTATACCGTTCTTTCATCATGCCTAGACGGATCAAAACACTCCTGGCTTTCCGGGTTTTTCTCGTCACCCTTCTGCTGGGGATTTTGATCCTTTTTGATTTCGCCTGGCCCGACACTACCCGGCCGCTGTCCACTTCCCTCTATTTTTTCATCGCCGCCGTCTATCTGCTGACCATCATCTACGTGGCGCTACTGCCCCGGCTGCGAAACCGCCAGTGGTTCCTTTTTTTCCAACTGGCTATGGACGCCGCCCTGGTCAGCACCCTGCTGCTGCTTACCGGCGGCTTTTACAGTCTCTTCTTCCCCCTCTACTATTTCATCATTCTCGGAGCCGCCCTTTTTCTTGAACGGCAGCATAACCTGGCTCTGCTGCTGCTCTGCTGCCTCTGCTACCTGGGAGTGATCGGCGGCCACTTTTTTGAACCGGCCAGCCTCCTCCTGACCCTGCCGCCGATCATCAAAGCGACCAGGGCCCCCTTCGCCTCGGCCCTCTTTCTTCGGCTGGCATCATTCATCATCTTCGCAATCATTCTCTGGCTGATCACCAGAGAGCATTCCCGGACCCAGGAAAAACTCGAACAGCGGGAGAATGATCTGGTCACCATGAAAAGGACCAACGACCACATCGTCCAGTCCATTGACAGCGGCCTGCTGACCGTCGATACGATGATGAAGATTATCTCCCTTAATCGGGCGGGGGAACAGCTGCTCGGCCAACAACTGACGGACATCCTGGGACGGAGCCTGGAGGCGCTGCTGCCGGAACTGACCATCCTGCCGGAGAAAACAGCACTGCAGCGCCATGAAACCATCTATCAACATCCCGACGGCCGGCGGCTGACCCTGGGCTATTCGATCACCGCGTTGAGCAACGAAAAGGGTGAACAGCTGGGCAGGATTGTTGTTTTTCAGGATCTCACCGAGCTGAAAAAGATCGAGCAGCAGCTCAAGATTGCCGACCGGCTGGCCGTTCTTGGGCGGTTATCGGCCAGCATGGCCCATGAAATCAGAAATCCCATGGCCGCCATCCGCGGCTCGGTGGAGATGCTCCACAGTGAACTGGCGCTCACCGATCCGGCCCACGCCAAGCTGATGCAGATTGTCATGCGCGAATCGGACCGCCTCAACCGCCTGATCACTGATTTTCTCTCCTTCGCCCGCCAGGACAGCCGGGAGCAAACCACCATCGACCTGGTTGCCCTGCTCAAGGAGATCATCTTCCTGTTCAAAACCCAGTTTCCCCGGTTGACGTTTGTAGAAGATTTTCAGGCCGAGCGACCGGTGATCACCGGCAACCAGGATCAACTCCGGCAGGTATTCTGGAACCTGATTAAAAACGCTGCCGAGGCAATAGCGGACCAGGGAACCATCACCATCCGCAGCCTTGAAAAGCCCCTGACCGCGGGGCAGCCAGACGATCAGAACCGAGTGCTTGCCGTCGAGATCGAGGACACCGGCACCGGCATTCCTGAAGAAGTCATGAATAAAATCTTCGAGCCCTTCTTCACCACCAAAAAGGAGGGTACCGGCCTGGGTTTGTTCATCGTCTTCCAGCTGCTGAAACTCAATGGCGGCACCATCACCCTGCACAATCGCACCCCCGATCCCGGCACCACCACCACCATCATTTGGGGACGTTGTTAAATTGTTAAATTACAATAACGCAATTTAACAATTTAACAACGTCCCTATTTTTTTCCTACTTTTTTGGTTTTTAGTATTTTTTATTTTTTA
>JAFGSY010000018.1 GCA_016934315.1 Candidatus Anaeroferrophillus wilburensis
AATAATTCGTAACAAACGCAGTAAAATCAAGCCTGATTTAGTGAAAATAGCGGCTTAACCCTCTAAAAACTTTAGACTGTCAAGATTAAATGATATCAAGGTTATATGTTTTGTTAAAATCTTATGTTCAGGGAATCAATTTTATGCCATCGCCGCAGCGAATGGTGCCCCCTTCAAGGACACGTCCGAATACTCCCTTTTTTGGCATGATGCAGTCGCCGGCCTGATAGTAAATGGCGCATTTATTGTGGCACTCTTTGCCTATCTGGGTAATTTCGACTACGGCACGTTCCCCAAGCTGAACCTTGGTGCCGACCGGCAGATTTTCCCAGGCAATCCCGACGGTGGCAATGTTCTCGGCAAAGTCACCAAAGGTTACCGCAAGTCCCTGTGCCCTGGCCAAGGCAATGTTTTCTGCTGACAGAAAACTCACCTGCCGGTGCCAGTCGCCGGCGTGGGCGTCGCCTTCAAGGCCGTGGCCTTTTTTGAGCAGGGCTTCCTCCACCTGGTTTTTTCTGGTGCCTTTCTTTTTACTGATGGTGATTGAGACTATCTCCATTATACCCCCGTTATCTTCCGATCAGGAATATCCCCTGCGCGGCTCTCAGAGCCGGCAGGAAGGTGATGATATGGCCTTCCCTTTCCTGGTGTGATGTCTTGATGGCAGCTTCGCGGATGATGGTAAAACCGGTCTCCCGGGCAAACTTTCTGAAGTCCTTTATCGTGATCACCCGAATGTTCGGCGTGTCATACCACTGGTAGGGCAGATGTTTTACCACTGGCGCATGTCCTGTACAAAGAAGCTGCAGGCGGATTTTCCAGTGGCTGAAATTAGGGAAGCTGACCACCGCTTTTTTGCCGATTCTGAGCATTGACTGGATCAGGCTCAACGGCGCAAAAACCTGCTGCAGCGTTTGGCTGAGGATGACATAATCAAAACTGTCGTCCGGGTAATCCTCTACTTCCTCATTGATGTCGCCCTGGAGAACAGAGAGCCCCTTCGCTATGCATCGCGCAACTTTTGATTCATCAATTTCCACTCCGGTTTCTTTCACCTGCTTCTGTGTTTTAAGATAGTGAATCAGGTCGCCATCCCCGCAGCCAAGGCTCAATACTTTGGACCCCGGCTCAATCCAGGAGGCAATCAGTCTGAGGTCATAGCGAATCCTGGTGTTGTCATAATTCCTGATACACACGTTCCAGAAACCCTTTCAGTAGATTCGTCAATCGGTTGCTGGGCAGCAGAAACGCATCGTGTCCCCACTCGGCATCGATTTCACAAAAGCTCACATCAAGGCCGTTTTTCTTCATGGCCTTGACCATCTTTTTTGACTGGTATGTCGGGTAGAGCCAGTCGGAAGTAAAGGAAACCACAAGAAATTTTACGGTTGTGTTGGAAAATGCCTTAACAGAGGTGCCGCCATGCTGTTGTTTCAGATCAAAATAATCGGCCGCCTTGGTGATATACAAAAAAGAATTGGCATCAAATCGTTCGACAAACTTTGCGCCCTGATGGCGGAGGTAGCTTTCAACCTGGAAGTCGGCAGCAAAATTAAATGAAAAGGAGTCCTTCTCCTGAAGTCTTCTGCCGAATTTCAGCCGCATGGATTCATCTGACAGGTAGGTGATGTGGCCGATCATCCTGGCAACCGAAAGTCCCAGCGCCGGTTTGTCGCCCGAGTAGTAGTCACCATGGTTCCAGTTGGGATCGGCAATGATGGCTTGCCGGGCCACCTCGTTGAAGGCGATGGCGAGTGCCGAATGCTGCATGGTTGTCGCCAGGGGGATGCCTGAAACGACCATCTCGGGATAACGCAGGCACCATTCCAGGACCTGCATGCCGCCGACTGAGCCGCCGATCACCGCAAGAATCCTGGTGATCCCCAGATGATCCACCAGCGCCTTCTGGGCCTGAACCATATCGCCAATGGTTACCATGGGGAAATCAAGTCCGTAAGGTTTCCCGGTGCCCGGATTGATGGATGACGGACCGGTTGTGCCCATGCAGCCCCCGAGGATGTTGGAGCAGACGACAAAATACTTGTCCGTATCAATCCCTTTGCCCGGGCCGACCATGATATCCCACCAGCCGGGCTTGCTGTCGTTTTCACTGTAATAGCCGGCCACATGGGCATCTCCGGTAAGGGCGTGGGTCACCAGGATGACATTGCTTTTATCCTCGTTCAACATGCCGCAGGTTTCATAAGCGATCGTTATCGGCCCCAGGGTCGCGCCGCTCTCCAGAACCATTTCATTGGGGGGGCCGGCGAAGGTGAACGTCTCTTTCTTGACGGTGCCGACCGATATCAGCTCCCTCGTATGTTCGCTATACTCGCTCATGATTCAATCGCGTCAAGTGCCTGTGCCAGGTCTTCCCTGATGTCATCGATGGTTTCGATGCCGATTGACAGTCGGATCAGGTCTGGCGTGATGCCGCCGGCCGCCTGTTCTGCTTCGGAAAGCTGTGAATGGGTGGTGCTTGCCGGATGGATGGCGAGGCTTTTGGCATCGCCGACATTGGCAACGTGCGAAATCAGCTTCAGGTTGTCAATGAACCTGTGCCCGGCTTCCAGGCCGCCTTTGATGCCAAATACCACCATGCCGCCAAAGCCGTTTTTGAACTGCTTAGACGCTGTTTCATACGTCGGGTCCGTTGTCAGACCGGGATACCGCACCCATTGCACTTTTGGGTGTTCAGCCAGGTAGTGGGCAATACTCAGGGCATTGTCACAATGTCTCTGCATCCGCAAAGGGAGGGTTTCGATCCCTTGCAGAAAGAGCCATGCGTTATCCGGACTGATGCAGGCGCCAAGGTTCCTTAAAGGCACCAGCCTCATTCTGAGGATGAAAGCCAGCGGATTCAGCTCCCCGAGGTCGTGGGCATACCGCAGGCCGTGGTAGGAGTCATCCGGTTCGTTGTAAAAACAAAATTTGGCATCCGTCCAGTCAAACCTGCCGCCGTCGATAACGATGCCGCCTATTCCCGTGCCATGCCCCCCAAGCCATTTGGTAAGGGAGTGGACCACGATGTCCGCGCCGTGCTCCAATGGCTTGCACAGGTAGGGGGTGGTAAAGGTTGAATCGACCACCAGCGGCAGGTGGTGCTTTTGGGCGATCTTTGCAATCGCGTCCAGGTCAGCGACATCAAGGACGGGATTGCCAATGCTCTCGGTATAAAGCATTCTGGTTTTTTCATTGATTGCCTGTTCGAAATTCTCAGGTTTGAGGGGATCAACAAAAATGACCTTGATGCCAAGGTTGGGCAGAATGTTGTTGAACATGGTAAACGTGCCGCCATAGAGATTGCCGGCTGCAACAACTTCATCGCCGTGGCCGCAGATATTGATGATTGAATAAAAAATGGCTGTTGTCCCGGATGCCAGGGCCAGTGCCGCCGCTCCACCCTCAAGGGCAGCCATCCGTTTTTCCAGCACATCCTGGGTTGGATTCATGAGCCGGGTATAGATGTTGCCCAACTCCTTTAAGGCAAAAAGATTGGCAGCATGTTCTGTATCTCTGAAAACATACGAACTTGTCCGGTGCACCGGTACGGCGCGGGCACACGTCTCATCAAGAGTAATGCCGGCATGCAACGCTAAGGTTTCAAATCCATAATGGTCAGCCATTTTTTATTCCCCTCTTTGTTCCGGTGGTCTGATCGCTAACCAGCGAAGACAGGACAGCGCATTGCCGGCAAAGCTTTATTTTTTCATCCCAGCTTCCCTGGGGTCTGCCGGCACAGGTGGTGCCGTTGATGAACCAGCAGAGATCGCCGGCGTTGAATTCCCATGCCGGACACTTTTTTCTCTGCTCTGGCGAACATTTCGTAATCTGCCAGCAGGGTTTTCTGTTTTTAGCATCAACCGCAGCCCGGGAAGCCAGAAACAGGACCTGCCTCTCCACATCAGCTGGTATGACGCGCCACCCCTGTTCATAACTGTGAACGGCCTTGATGGATTTCCCCAAAAGTTCTGCCATCTCTTTCTGGGTTTTATCTAATTTCTGCCTGAAATCTTTGAACTCATTGCTGTGCATGCAGGTTACTTCCTGGCTGATATGTATTGTCTTATCCGGTTTTTTTATGCCACAATGTGGTATTTAATGTCAACGTAAATCCCCCCTTTCCTGGGCGTCAACCGGTGAGATTTCTACAGCTGGCGCGTGGATGGCCGGATCAGTTGAGCGATCTTTATTTTGAAGCAAGTGAGAACGAGAGTCGTCAGGATAGGAGTTGGATGTTTAAAAGCAAAAGACAGGTTGCGACGTGAAATTCTAAGCGGCTGGCTATTGTAGTCGGGAAGTTCGGGCGTCAATCAGTGGAGGTGGCTTCCCCCCCCCCCCCCCCCGGGGGGGCCCCC
>JAFGSY010000019.1 GCA_016934315.1 Candidatus Anaeroferrophillus wilburensis
CTGGCATCATCATAGAGAATATGTTCGTAAATTTCGTCGGTAATCGCCAGCACGTCCCATTGCTGACAGAGACTGGCAATGACTTGCAGCTCCTCCCGGGAGAAAACCTTGCCGGTGGGGTTGTGTGGTGTATTGATGATGATTGCCCGGGTTTTGTGGTTGAACGCGGCGGTCAGTTCATCTTCATCAATATGCCAGTCATCTCCCCGCAGGGTGACGTAGCGGGGGATGGCATCGGCCAGGATGGCGTCAGGGCCGTAGTTTTCATAAAAAGGGGCGAAGACGATGACCTCATCTCCGGGATCGAGGATGGCAAGGAGGGTGGCGATCATTCCCTCGGTGGCGCCGCAGGTGACCGTCATCTCGGTTTCCGGATCAATGTCCCAGCCATAAAAATGGGCCATTTTCCGGGCAATGGCCAGCCGCAGATTGCGGGTTCCCCAGGTGATGGCATACTGGTTGATGTCCGCATCGATGGCTTTTTTGGCTGCCTCCTTGATCAGTGCAGGAGCGGGAAAATCAGGAAATCCCTGGCTCAGATTGACGCCGTTATGCTGCTGGCATATTCTGGTCATGCCGCGGATTACCGATTCCTGGAACTGAGCTGCTTTTGCTGATTCTTTTTTCCTCATGCAGGAAACAAACCTCGGATTGTTCGGGTTACAGGGCCGGGCATACCGTTGCCGATCTGCTGCTGGTCGATGGTGACAATGGGCATGGCATCGACGGTGGTGCTGGTGACAAAAACCTCATCGGCGTTCATGAGCTCCTCCCAGAAGCAGACTTTGCAGACCACGGTCAAACCGGCTTCCCGGGCCCGGTCAATGATATATTTCCGGGAGATGCCGGGGAGGATGTAATTGTTCAGCTCCGGCGTGTAAATAACCGTATCCTTGACCAGAAAAATATTGGCCGCTGTTGCTTCATGAACCTCCTGGGCGTCAGAAATAAAAAATGCTTCGTAACATCCCTGCTCCTGCGCCTTCTGTTTCATCAGAATGTTCGGCAGCAGGGCAATGGTTTTCAGGTAGCAGCGGCTCCAGCGAATTTCCTCCACAGTTATGGCAGCCTGACCAGTCAAAAACATCTCTTCGTCATACTGGGGCCGCTGCCTGAAGGTCATCACCAGTTGGGGGACCAGCGGTTCGGGATAGTGGTGCCGGCGCGGCATGATGCCACGAGTGACCTGGATATAGACCATTGACTCGGCATAACCGGTTTTTTTGATTCCTTCACCGATGATTGCCGGCCACTTTTGATAGGATGCCGGCAGCGGCAGATTGATGCCCCTGGCGCTGCGTTCCAGCCGCTGGAAATGCTCCGGCAGCAGAAAGGGACTGCCGTTGCGGGTGCAGATCACTTCATAAATGCCATCGGCAAAGGTATATCCACGATCGTTAATGGAGACCGTCGCTTTTTCCAGGGGAATGAATTCTCCGTTGATATAGGCCAGGTCCATTATTCACCCCTCCGTAATCCTGGGCAAAGACTTGTGATTCCTGCTTTCATCGCGATTCCTTGGCTGATCAGCCGGCAGATACCGGCTGCTGGTCATGGTTGGTGGTTTTCCGGCCTGCACGATCATGGCTTCGGGGATGCCGGTCAGCATATCTACCATGCTAATTAGGCAATGGCGGTAAGCTAACCATCTCTTTCCCTATTGTCAAGAAATTACTACTGTGTCACCGGTTTGAGGTTGGCCGCGATAGCATCACCCATGGTTGCCGTGTCCACGGTTTTTGCCGGATCAACGGCGATATCCGGCGTATGAATACCGGACTTGAGCGTGTGGTCGACAGCCCTGTCGATGGCGTCTGCCGCCTCGTGGCAGCCGAAGCTATAGCGCAGCATCAAGGCAGCTGAAAGAATCTGGGCGATGGGGTTGGCTATCCCCCGGCCGGCGATGTCAGGGGCTGATCCTCCAGCTGGTTCATAGAGGCCGAAGTTGTGCTGGTTGAGGCTGGCCGAGGCAAGCAGCCCCATGGAGCCGGTGAGCATTGCCGTTTCATCCGAGATGATGTCGCCGAACATATTGCCGCAGAGCAGAACATCAAACTGGTGCGGATTGCGGAGCAGCTGCATGGTGGCATTGTCGATATAGATATGCTCCACGTTTACGTCTTTATAGTCTCTGGCAATTTCCATAACCACTTCCCGCCAGAAAACCATGGTGGTCAGCACGTTTGCCTTGTCCACCGAGGTTACTTTTTTGCGGCGCAGACGAGCTGCCGAAAAAGCCATCCGAGCGATCCGCTCAATTTCCGCCCGGCTGTAGATCATGGTATCAAAGGCCTGTTCCGATGGTCCTTTTCCCTGTCGGCCTTTGGGCTGGCCAAAGTAGATGCCGCTGGTCAGTTCGCGAACGCAAAGAATATCAAAACCATCTTTGACAATGTCGGTTCGCAGGGGGCAGGCGGCAACCAGCGATGGGTAGACCTTGGCCGGCCGCAGATTGCAGAACAGATCAAAATGTTTGCGTAGGGGAAGAAGGGCGGCCCGTTCCGGTTGTTCATGGGGTGGCAGTTGTTCCCACCGGGGGCCGCCGACCGAGCCAAACAGAATAGCATCACTCTTTTCACAGATTTCGAGGGTTTCCCCCGGGAGCGCCAGGCCGTGGTTGTCAATGGCGCAGCCGCCGACATCGGCATGGAGATAGTCAAATTCAAGGGAAAATATTGCCTGGACGGCATCAAGCACTTTGATGGCTTCGGACATGATTTCCGGTCCGATGCCATCACCAGCCAGCACGGCTATTGTTTTCATTATCTGCTATCCTCTGCTGTAATCCATGAAATGCATTGTTTGAACAACGGGCGAAGAAGACAATGCGGAGAGTTAACCATCCCGTTGGCTTACCTGTCAAGCAGATTTACCGTATGTGATTTACCGTATGCGGCTGGATTCAGCCTGGCATGTGAGGAATTACCCCTCCAGGGTGCTAAGGCAGGCGGTGGACGGCAGTTGCTTTGAAGGAGGCAAAAAGTGTGCTGCCGTCGGCGATGCGAAGATCGAACAGGGCCTGTTTGGTGATCAGGGAGCGGAAAAGTATGGACTCAATGCTGACTGCCACTTCATAGTGAACCCCTTGGGGAATAATGCTGGTGACAGTTCCCTTAAGTGAGTTCTGGATACTTGAAACCAGGGGCTGCCGACTTAAAACAATATCTTCCGGTCTGATGGCAACATAGCCTTGCTGTGGTTTCATCTCCTGCCCCAGTTCCAGTGAAAAAGAGCCGATAGTTGCCTTGGTTCCTTCAAAATGAGCGATAAAAAGATTTTTCATGCCGACAAAACTGGCGACAAATGGGGACGAAGGCTGTTGAAAAATTTCCTCCATGGTTCCCATCTGTTCCAGACGGCCCTGATTGAGTACCGCAGCTTTGGTTGCCAGGGATAACGCTTCGGCAAAATCATGGGTTACCATGAGAAAGGTGGTATTGGAATGGTGATGCAGGGCTTTGAGGTGATATTTCAGCTCTTCACGAAATTGGGGGTCGAGGGCTGAAAGGGGCTCATCAAGGAGAAGCACAGCCGGTTCAACGGCCAGGGCACGGGCCAGTGCCACCCGTTGCTGTTCACCGCCGCTGAGGGTGGTCGGAGGACGGTGAAGCAGCGGTGCCAGGGCGAGGGTGTCTATAAGTTTTTGTATACGGGCAGTGGATTTTTTCCTGGAGTGGGGTTGAAAACGCAGACCATAGAGGATGTTTTGTTCAACCGTCAGATGGGGAAAGAGGGCATAGTCCTGATAGACGATGCTGATGTTCCGTTTTTCGGGTACCAGATTGGTGACCTCTCGGCCACCAATGCTGATGGTCCCGTGAGATACCGGGATAATGCCGGCGATAGCCTCCAGCAGGATTGTTTTGCCGGCCCCGGTTGGTCCCATGAGAATGAAAAATTCATTTTCCTTAATATCCAGACAGATATCGGTCAAACGAAATTCAGCCAGATGGATGTTCAGATTATGAACGGTGATCATCGAACGCAAAAAGCATTTCCTCAGTTGGCGGTTGTCAGAATGGTGCCGAAGGTTTAGAAGTTATAGCGAATGCCGGCTGAAGAGACAAAGATGTTTTCGTCCGCATTGCCATCCTGTGAATCTTTTTCATAGAAATCCAAGGCATCGTCGGCAAAAAGGTAGCCGGCGCTGATGCCGAAGACGAGATTATCATAGATCTTGTAGGTGAGGTAATCGTCAATTTCAAAGCCAATTGTATTGTCGCTCTGGTTGCCATACTCAATATCTTCGGCAGTCATCATATACATGACTGCACCGTCGAGGGTCACCTTTTTACTGGCTTGATAATCAGCAGCCAGTTTGTTCATGATAAACCCTTTATTGAGAAGATAATCCTTTTCGGTGAAATAATCATCTTCGACATAACGGTTTTTAAAAATACAGATATTGTCGGGGCGGTCAATATCGACGGCCATGAAGGCATTGAAATCATTGTCGCCGGGATCATTATCACCGGAGGAGTACCAGAATGTGTAGGTTGAAAAAGTTACGATCTTCCCGCACAGTTTTGGAGTTTGAGAGTATCGCCATCCCCGGCTATTAAAAGCCATGGGGGTGGCGGTCATAGAGCCTCTTAGGGTATAAAGGATTTTCCACAATCTTTTCAAACCCTGAAGGAGGACACTATGACCGCGAAAGAGAAATTAGCACAAAAGAGGCTCACATTGCTACAGTTGGCTGAAGCGTTGGGCAATGTTTC
>JAFGSY010000020.1 GCA_016934315.1 Candidatus Anaeroferrophillus wilburensis
AAAAAAAGCACCTACGAATTAACGTAAGTGCTTTATTTTATATGGTGAGCCGTGCAGGGATCGAACCTGCGACCCTCTGATTAAAAGTCAGATGCTCTACCAACTGAGCTAACGGCCCCTAAAAAACAGGATGGCATAACTAGCCGATTATCCTTTTTTTGTCAAGAGAAATAAGTCTTTTTATGCATCCTCATGAGGAAAATGGGTTGCGACGGATAATGGTCTCTTCCCTGCCCGGACCTACCGAAACCAGCAGTGCAGGGATGCCCAACTGCTCTTCCAGGAAGGTAATGTAATCCCTTGCCTGGAGCGGCAGGGCGGCAAAATCGCGAATCGCGGTAATATCATCTTTCCAGCCCGGCAGATATCGATAGACAGGCATACACTCCTCCAGCATCTCCGCCGATGAAGGAAAATAGTCAAGCCGCTCGCCCCGATACTCATAGGCTTCACAGACGCCAATCTGGTCCAGGCCGGAAAGGACATCGAGTTTGGTCACGGCAAAGCCATTCAGGCCGTTGACCATAACACTGTAACGCAGGCCGACCAGATCAAGCCAGCCACAACGCCGGGGTCGGCCGGTAGTCGAACCGAACTCCCCGCCACTGTTGCGCAGCATATCTCCCTGTTCGTTGTCCAGTTCAGTAGGAAACGGTCCACTGCCCACCCGAGTGGTGTAGGCTTTGACAACCCCCACCACTTGATTCACCTTGCCCATGCCAAAACCACTCGAGGCACAGGCATTGGCGGCCACTGTCGATGAGGAAGTGACAAAAGGAAAGGTCCCATGGTCAATATCGAGCAGCGTTCCCTGGGCACCCTCAAAAAGAATGCTTTTCCCGGCCGCCACCGCGCCATTGAGAACATAAGCGGTTTTTTTGATCATCGGCCGCAGGATCACCGCGGCCTTCTCCAGTTCGTCAAGGACTTCCTGCGGCGAGGTAGGTTCCTGATCATAGAGCCGCTCAAGCATCAGGTTGTGGCGTTCGACAATGCCGACCACCCGCTCCTTGAGCACTGCACCGCCGGCCAGCAGATCAATAAAACGCAAACCGCAACGGACCATTTTATCCTCATAGGTCGGGCCGATCCCCCGGCCGGTGGTGCCGATCTTCCGGCAGCCCCGGCCTGCCTCCCGCGCCAGATCTATGCGGCGGTGGGTTGGCAGGATGATGTGGGCCTCATCGCTGATCACCAGCTGTGCGAGGGTGTCGCCATATCCTTTGGACTGCAGCTGGCGCAATTCGTCAAGGAGGACGCCGGGATCAACCACCACGCCGCTGCCGATAATGCACTGCTTGCCGGCATGCAGGATGCCTGACGGAATGAGATGAAAAATAAATTTCTCCCCGTCAATAATCAGGGTATGCCCGGCATTGTTGCCGCCTTGAAAGCGTACCACCACATCAGCTGAGGAGGTCCATAAATCGACGACTTTCCCTTTGCCCTCGTCACCCCACTGGGTCCCAATGAGCACCACGTTTGCCATTTTATATCCTTATATCGCCGGGGGAACCACGATGCTCCCCCATGTGGCCCCCGGCCTTTCTCCTGCCACGGCCCACGGTTAGAAGTTGGACTGTTCCCTGATTAGAGGTAGATTTCCTTGGCTGAGACAATATTGGGAAGCTGGAGGAGCCCCTGGAGCATCTCCTGGCTCACCGGTGTATCTATCTGGACCATGGAGATGGACATGCCACCCTCGCTCTCCCGACCAAACTGCATTTTGCCGATATTCACTTTATTTTCACCCAGAAAGGAGCCAATGCTACCAATCACTCCGGGTTTATCGTGGGCATAAATGACCAGGATATGTCCCAGGGGGATGGCTTCAATATCAAATTTATTGATGCCGACAATCCGCGGTTCGCTTTTGCCGAACAACGCTCCTGACACCGTAAAGGAATCACCATTATTACGGCCGATGAGAGAAATCATGCTGGAGAAATTGCCAGCTTCGGCAGTTTTGGATTCCGTCACCGTTATCCCCCGGTCTTTAGCAATCTCGGGGGCATTGACAAAATTCACCATATCGCCAACCATCGGGGTCAGCAAGCCTTTCAGCAAGGCAGTGGTAACCGGAGAAGTATCATGTTCAGACACTTTTCCCTTATAGGCCACCTGCACTTCGCTCAGGCCGCTGGAACCGCCGTCGGCAACCTGGGAGAAAAAGAGTCCCATTTTTTCCGCCAGGGTCAGATAGGGACCGACCACCTTCAGAACCTCGGCACTGACGCTGGGAACATTGAGGGCGTTGGTGATGGTTCCGGTCAGCAGATAATCAGCGATCTGCTCGGCCACCGTGATGGCAACGTTTTCCTGGGCTTCATCCGTGGAAGCACCCAAATGAGGCGTACAGATAAAATTATCAAGGGTGAACAGTGGATGGTCAGCGGCCGGTGGTTCAGCCTCAAACACATCAAAAGCCGCCCCGGCGACAACCCCGGATTTCAAAGCTTCATAGAGGTCGCCTTCATGGATAATACCGCCCCGAGCACAGTTGAGAATCCGCACCCCGCTCTTCATCTTGGCAAAGCTTTCCTTGTTGATCATATGCCGCGTTTCATTGGTCAGGGGCGTATGGACAGTAATATAATCAGCCCGCTGGTAGAGTTCATCCAGGCTGACCCGTTCAATACCCATCTTCACCGCCCGCTCTTCCGAAATGAAGGGGTCAAAGGCAATGACCTTCATCTTCAGACCCAATGCCCGATCGGCAACAATACTGCCGATATTGCCCAGACCGACAATGCCAAGGGTTTTACCAAACAGTTCCTTGCCCATGAATTTGCTTTTTTCCCACTTGCCCGCTTTCATCGACTGGGTCGCCTGGGGGATATTGCGGCTCAGGGCAAACATCATGGAAATCGTGTGTTCGGCGGTAGTAATGGTATTCCCCTGGGGGGTGTTCATGACCACCACCCCCTGTTTGGTCGCCGCCGGGATATCGACATTATCGACCCCGATCCCGGCGCGGCCGACTACCTTCAATTTTTTGGCAGCCGCTAAAATCTCCGCCGTCACCTTGGTGGCGCTGCGGATAGCCAGACCATCATAGTCGCCGATAACAGCGGCCAGCTCGGCTGGCGACATACCCACTTTGACATCAACCTCAATCTCGGAAAACTGCTGAAAAACGGCAATCCCTTTGGGGGACATTTTGTCACTGACTAGCACCTTCATAAAGTCATCCTTACAATTATTTTTTTGCTTTTAAAATCATCTGCGCCGCCCGCACCGCACTGCGCTCGTTCAAATCATAGCCAAGGTCCATGAGCGCCATCTCCAACGCTGACAGGCCGGTAAGGACATCGAGATCATCCACATAGCCTAAATGGGCAAGGCGGAAAATCTTGCCTTTCGCCTGGTCCTGGCCACCGGCTATCGTCACCCCATAGGTAGTCCGCAGCACTTTAACCACATCCTGGCCATCCACCCCTTCCGGGGCAATAACCGCGGTAACCGCATTGGATGGGGCATCGGGGGCATACAGTTCCAGTCCCAATGCCTGGACACCGGCACGGGTGGCACTGGCCAGCCGCTCATGACGGGCAAACACGTTTTCCAGCCCTTCCTCCCTGATCATCTTCAAGACTTCCCGCAAACCGATAATCAGCGATACCGCCGGGGTATAGGCATTCTGGCCCTTCTGGGCATTTTTCAATTCTTTGGCAAAGTCAAAATAGTAGCGGGGCAGCGTCGATTGTTTATTAAAGCCCCAGGCTTTCTGACTCACGGCAGCAAACGCCAGACCGGGAGGCAGCATCAAGGCTTTCTGTGATCCGGTCACCACCACATCCAGACCCCATGCGTCCATCGGCAGATCAAAAACCCCCACGCCGGTAATGGCATCAACAACCAGAATAGTCTGATCATACGATTTGATGACCTCGGCAATCTCTTTCACCGGGTGCATCACCCCGGTCGAGGTTTCACTGGCCTGGATCAGCACACCGCGGACATTGCCTTCACGAGCCAGAAGGTCGGCAATCTCCTGCGGCTTTACCGCTGTTCCCCAGGGGACAGCTATGGTAAGCACCTCAAGCCCGTAACCAGCCGCAATCTGGCCCCACCGTTCACCAAATTTACCCCCATTGACGGTAATCACCTTATCGCCGGGTGAAAACAGGTTGGCAATCGAACCTTCCATCGCCCCGGTGCCGGAAGCGGCGAACACCAGCACCTCTTCCTGGGTCTGAAACAGGTACTTCAGCCCCTCCCGGACTTCTTCAAAAATGGCTTTATAAGCCGGCGCCCGATGGTGCAGAATGGGCATAGACATGACCTGTAAAACGTTCGGGGGAACGGGTGTCGGTCCCGGAGCCAAAAGGTACTGTTTCTTCATGACACTCTCCTGCGTAGTTATA
This sequence comes from Candidatus Anaeroferrophillus wilburensis, assembly GCA_016934315.1. Taxonomy (NCBI): domain Bacteria; class Deltaproteobacteria; order Candidatus Anaeroferrophillales; family Candidatus Anaeroferrophillacea; genus Candidatus Anaeroferrophillus; species Candidatus Anaeroferrophillus wilburensis. The sequence goes on from JAFGSY010000020.1 coordinate 4,368, forward strand.
ATGATAAAAAGGCGGCGGTTTTCAGCTGCACACTATGTAAAAATTATGTCATCGACTGTCAAGTTAAAAATATCACGTTTTCAATAGGGAAAACCAAAAAAATCATACACTGCCGCAACGGTTGTTCGGCGGCCATCAAAATCAAGGGATTCCGGTAAAATGAATTTATTGAAATCCCTGACGCATCCCGGCAGCAGCGAGCCTACCTGGAAGGGAGCATAGCCATGCAGCTTGGCAATGAGATAACTGGAAAAAAGAGCAAACGGTCCCTGCTGTTCACCGGTCAGGAAAAGACGGTCGCCATTTTTCTTGACCAGAGTGAGATAACAGGAAACAGGTTCATCCTCAGCAATCCCCATGGCGGCCAACGCTGAACTCTGCTGTTCTGCCCAGGAGGTCATGATGGCCAGCCGGTAGCGCAGAAGCCCCGATAAATAGCGCACATAGGGAAGCAGATCAATGGTACCATCACCCACATCCTGTCCTTTGAGACGCTGATACCGTTCATGGCTGAACGGTATTTCCAGAACGATCATCCAGCGTGCCGCATCGGCTTCCCCACGATAGGACACCACCAAGGTCAGCTTCTGAGGATCATACGTCTGTAAATCCCGCTGCAGGGACGGCAGCAGCTCGGTAAAAAAATGACCTGCGCCAGGGGGAACGTTGTTCAGTTCCAAGGTAATCTCCGGCAGCTTTTTTTCAGGTCTGACAACGGCAACCAACGGCCGGAAAACCCAGCCGGTTTTCCCTGCATCGGTGCGAATCTGCACCCAGAGATCCCGCTCCTCCACCACCTCGACTTCATCGTTGGTGTGCAGGCCGAACAGCCGCTTGCTATTTTTCTGGGGTGCACTCCTGACATTCACCGCTGAAGCTTTTACCACGGCCATGACCGTGGGACCAGAACCGGCCAGTGCCAGGCACCGATCAGGAGCATAGAACAACAGCACAAAAATGATCGGTAAAGCAGCAACCAACGGCTGCCGACAACACAGCCGGACAAAGCCAGCCGGAAACCGAGAACCGGCAAACAGCGACTGTTTGGCAAGCTCCACCATGGCAACAAAAGTGCCGCAACCTTCCGGCATCACGGGTTGACAAGTGCTCCGCAGGCCCGGGCAATAGCTTCATAGTCATCAGCCATCAGGGTCCGGGGATCAAAAACCAGCTGTTCATCAACAATTCTGGTGATAATTGGCGGCTGATAGCGCCGGAAAAACTGTTCCAGGCCTGATGCGGTTCGCCCTTCAATCTTCAGGGCCACCAGCCAAGTGGGAATTTCAACCATCGGCAAGGCACCACCCCCGGCCCGGGATATCCCCTGTTTGAGCGTCAGGACAATGGCTTGCGGCTCGACAACCTGCCGGTGGATACAGCGCTGCAGGCGGCGGGCCCGGCGACGCAGTTCAGCCAGGGGTACGGTCAGCATGGCCAGGGTGGGCAGCGAAGCAACCGCCTGTTCCTCATCCAGGTAACATTTCAACACTGCTTCCAGGAAGGCGAGAGTCAGCTTGTCAATCCGCAACGCCCGGTTCAAGGGATGGCGTTTCACCTGGTCAATCAAATCCCTCCGGCCGACGATAATCCCCCCCTGGGGGCCGCCGACTAGCTTGTCACCACTGAAGGTGACCACCCCGATACCGCTTTTTATCACCTGGCTGACCGTTGGTTCGCCACCGATGCCATAGCGGCTCAAGTCGATAAGGCAGCCGCTGCCCAAGTCTTCAACCACCGGCAGTCCATGCTCAGCGGCCAAGGCCACCAAGGCCCGGGAATCAACCTCACTGGTAAAGCCAGAAATGCGATAATTGCTGGTATGAACTTTGAGAATCAGGGCCGTCCGCTCATTGATCGCCTGGGCATAATCCCGCAGATGGGTGCGGTTGGTTGCCCCCACTTCCCGCAGCAGAGCCCCCCCCTGGGTAATCACCTCAGGAATACGGAACGAGCCGCCGATCTCAATCAGCTCACCGCGGGAAATAACAACCTCACGACCCGCCGCCAGGGCGGAAAGCACCAGCAGGACAGCACCGGCATTGTTATTGACCACCATTGCCGCTTCGGCACCGGTCAACCGGCACAGCAGCTCCTCGACATTATCATAACGGATGCCCCGGCGGCCGGAGATCAGGTCATATTCCAGATTGGAGTAGCAACTGGCCACTTCGCCGACCTGGGCCAGCGCTGCCGCCGGCAGCGGTGAACGGCCAAGATTGGTATGCATAACCACCCCGGTTGCATTGATCACCCGCTTCAGCCTGGGGGCCATAACGTCTGTCAACTCCCCGGCAAGACGGTCGAAGAAAACCTGGAGGGTGAACACCTCATCCACGGAAAGGTTCTCCCTGACCACCCGTTCCTTCAGTTCCTGCAGCTGCCGGCGAACCTGGTCAACCACTACTTGGCGGGGGTAGACGGCCAGCAGGGGCTGCATCCGCTCATCACGCAGAAGATCATCAACCGCCGGAATGCGGGCCAAGTTGCTTTGCAGCTTACTGCTTTCCTTCATCGGCAATAGCACTCCTGCACATATCCCTGAAGTTATTGACCCCGATAAAAAACTCCCGCATCATGATAACCCAATAATACATTCCTTTCGGGGTCAGAACCATCAGGTCATTATCCGACCGCAGGCCACCAAGCAAACGGAAAAGGGTTATCTCTTTCCACAGCAGCTGCTCAAAGAGACTGCCGTACTTCCGTCTTACAGCTGCCCGGTCCAAACGAGTACCAAATAGCTTCATCAACAAATCGTAGCGCATCTGTTCCAGCAGGGTGAATTCCTTTTTTGCGGTCACCGGCAAAGCCCCTTTTTCCAGAGCACTGCAATACTCACTGACCGAAAAGGTATTGGATAAAATCGTACCACTGACATAACTGAAGGAACCACTGCCAACCCCGACATATTCATCATAGTCAACAATATACTCATCAATCATTGATTTTTTACGGGAGAAGCACCAGGCCGAGCCAGGCGTATAGTGGGCCGACAGGCGGCGCAGAATCAGCTGATAAAAACGCTTTTCCTGGGCGTAATCCACTTTACCCAGGGTTTTTCTGATCGCCTTTTCGTTCGACGTTGAAGCCATCAACGGATAGAAGGTGACCTGATCAGCAGGGATCCGGTTGATGACCTCCAGATCCCGCTCCATGATCTGCTCCGTCTGGGTCGGAAAATTGAAAATCATATCGACATTCAAGGTATCAAAAGTCCCCGTATACTCTTTCAACCGCGCTTCAATCTCCGCACCGCTGCCATATTTGTGGTAACGCTCCATAGACTGCAGCAGACCATCGTCAAAGCTCTGGACGCCAACGGACAGCCGGTTGACGCCGGCTGTCTTCAACGTGGAAACAATATCATCCGTCAAGTGGTTGGGATTGGTTTCCACCGAAATCTCCCTGACCGGAAACAATGATCGTATTTCAGTCAGGGTCTCCACCAGTTCATCCACCAGTACGGTGGGCGTGCCACCACCGACATAGACCCCGTTAAAATGATAATTTTTATCCTTATACCAGCGGATTTCCTGACGCAAAGCAGCAAAATAGCGGCGGGCGGTCTTTTCGTTGAACGCGTAGCGATTGAATGAGCAATAGGGACACAATTGCTCACAGAAAGGGATATGAACGTAGAGCAGATATTGCTGTCCCGGCCGGCCTGCAGGAACATCGATACTGTCATACTGTTTAAAGGTCAGATACTGCTGATTTAAATGACGCAAAAATCTCGTCATTAACGGTTCAATAATCATCGGATAGATCCTTGGATAAACGACAATCAGAACGAAGCCTGCCGCCATCACCTTATTATGATGGCTTCGCGATGACTCTCCATCTTCGTTAAGCTGCAACCAGCGTTAGTACGGCGTATGGCAGAAACAACCCTGTCTCAAATTTTGCCCGCCAAAGGACACCAGCACACCTCGAAACCGATAGCGGTTACGGTGCCACGATGTCAGAAATTGTTTCGAGCCGCCGCCTTTCAACCCGTCATCAGAGATCATGCAGATGTGTCAAAAGCGGACAAGAGATATGAGATATCGCAACTTCCTGCAAATGTCCACAAAAAACTAGCTGATTTTTGTTTGACAATGGCGGAAAAATTGTTTATGAATTGGCAACTTTTAAACTCCATGCAGGTTCGGCAAACATAGATATTTTCTGGGCCATTTTGGATCGCAAGGGAGGAGATGATGATGCCGGTTATTACCGTTTCAAAGGAGTATGGCTCCGGAGGCAAGGAAATTGCCGAAAAATTGGCTCAAGTGCTGAACATTGACTACTTTGACAAGGAAATTGTCGAGCAGGTTGCGGCCCAAACCAGGGTAAGTACGGAAAACGTCCTCGATTACGAAGAGGAGCGGCATATCAGCTTGCGGGCTTATCTCTCCCGGGTTATCGATGTTGACTTCCTGAAGCAGGAGAAGGAGAAGGAACCGGTAGAATTTGATGAAAATACCGAATACGATGTCCGGGATAAAATCCCCTTTTCATATGGTAATTTCGGCTGGATTGACAGTGATATCTACCGGGAGATGATTGTCCGGGCAATCAGTAGCTTGGGACAGCGGCAACATGTCCTGATTGTCGGTCGAGGCGGCCAGTGCATCCTCAGAGACCACCCAAATGCCATCCATATCCGGGTGGTGGCCGATTTCGCTGATCGGGTTGAACGGGTTATGGCCGGCAACGGCAACCTGAGCAAAAGCAAAGCGGAGAAGTTGGTCAAAGATATGGATAAAAAGAGTCGGGAATATATCAAATATTACTTCAAGGCAGACTGGGCTGACCCGCTCTGCTATAATGTCGTACTGAATACCAGCCGGATTTCCCCGGATAGGGCAGTATCATGGCTTTCCACCCTGGCAATCGAGGCAAGAACGAAATAGCATACCTGTGAGACTGTTGGCGCCCTGAGAGCGCCTGACCAGCAACATGCCGCTTGGATCCCTGTGTGCAAGGGACTGAGACGGGGGGTCATACACGATCTACGATATTACGGATGGCGTCAGCCGATCCTATCCCGTGTAGCCTGCCCTTTCTCCTGTGGCAGGCTTTTTTATTTGATGGCTTCGGACAAACTTCAGCACGTCAACCTTCGTCACTGCCGCGTACGGGCACATACGCCGCAGTCATCAGGTTTTGTGCACCGCTCATCTGGAGCTTTGTCCCATCACTTGATGGACTTTTTACGGGTTCATCTTTATTGCAAGGAGTAAAAAGATGACAGACAAACCAGTTACCATCGCCCATATCCAGGAGATGAAAAACCGTGGAGAAAAAATTTCCATGGTCACCGGCTATGATTACCCCTTCGCCCGACTGCTTGACCAAAGCGGCATAGACATGATTCTGGTGGGAGATTCCGTCGGCGTGGTGGTGGCCGGCTACCCCAACACCCTGCCGGTCACCGTTGATGAAATGATCTACCACGGCCGGGCCGTCATGCGAGGCAGTCAACGGGCGTTGGTAGTTATTGATATGCCATTCATGAGTTATCAGATCAGCATTGAGGACGCCAAACGTCAAGCCGGTCGGATCATGCAGCAAACAGGAGCGGCAGCGGTTAAACTGGAGGGCGGCGTTTCAATGGCCGCCACCATTGAGGCGCTGGTCAGCATCGGCATCCCGGTTCTGGGGCATATTGGTCTTACCCCCCAGGCGGTCAACCAACTGGGTGGCTTCAAAGTCCAGCGCGAGAAGGAGCGTCTGCTTGCCGATGCCAGGGCGGTTGCCGATGCCGGCGCCTTTGGCGTGGTCATTGAATGTGTACCTGCCGATATCGCGGCCGAGATTACCGGGGCCATTGACATCCCTACCATTGGCATCGGGGCCGGACCGGAATGTGACGGGCAGGTTCTGGTTCTCCATGATCTGCTGGGACTTTTCGACCGTTTCCGGCCTTCTTTTGTTAAACAGTACGCCAATCTGGGACCAACAATCACCAAAGCCCTACAGCAGTATCATCAGGAGGTCAAAGAGGGAACCTTCCCCTCGGCGGAATACAGCTTTAAATAAGGACAAACCGCCCAGTTTAAGGGCCAGCAAGAAATGCAGTTGAAAAATGAAGATTTTTGAACACCCAGACCAGATGCAGCGCTATGCACTCGCGCAACGGGCCAACGGAAAAACCATCGCTGTTGTCCCGACCATGGGCTACCTGCACCAGGGACATGTTTCACTGATGGAAAAGGCCAGAGCGGCGACTGACCTGGTTATTGCCACCATCTTTGTCAACCCGATGCAGTTCGGCCCCCGGGAAGATCTGGCGACCTATCCCCGTAATTTAGAGGGCGACAAGAAAACCTGTGAGCAGGCGGGCGTTGACGTTATTTTCACCCCGCCGATGGAGGCAATGTATCCACCAGCCTTTCAAACCTCGGTTGCTGTTTCCGGAGTTACCACCGGGTTATGCGGTGCCCGACGACCGGGACACTTTACCGGCGTCACCACCGTAGTCGCCAAGCTCTTCAATCTTACCATGCCGCATAAAGCCTTTTTTGGTGAAAAAGATTACCAGCAGTTGGTAACCATCAAGAGGATGGTTGCTGACCTTAATTTCCCCATTGAAATCATTGGTGTACCGATTGTCCGGGAGGCGGACGGCCTGGCCATGAGCTCCCGCAACACCTACCTCTCCGCTGCCGAACGACACGCTGCCCTCTCCCTTTCCCAAGGACTTTTTCGGGCTCAAGAAGCTTTCCAAAAAGGCGAACGGCACACCGCAACCCTGAAACAGATCATAGAGAAAACCATTGATAAAACTCCTGGCACTTTGTGCCAGCTGGAATATCTGGCCATCTGCAACCCTGAAACCCTGGAGGAGTTGGAAAACACCGGCGATCGGGCCCTGATAGCCCTGGCCGCTCAGGTCGGCACCACCAGACTGATTGACAATATCATCCTGCGATAAAGGAGCACCCATCCCATGTTGCGAACCATGTTTAAATCCAAGATCCACCGGGCTACGGTCACCGATGCCAACCTTGCCTATGAAGGAAGCATCACCATCGATAACAGCCTTTTACAAGCGGCGGATATTCTTCCCCACGAATTGGTCCACATTTACAATCTCACCAACGGCGCCCGCTTTACCACCTATGTTATCGAAGGAAAAGCAGACAGCGGCGAGATCTGCATCAACGGTGCCGCCGCCCGGTTGGCCCGCAAGGGAGATATGGTTATCATCGCCACCTATGTCCAGGCAAACGAGGAGGAGATAGCCCGGCTTCGGCCAATCAATATCCTGGTGGATGCCCGCAACAGGATCGTTAAAAAATAGCAACTCTTTTTGAATCATAAAAAAACCGGCTGTCTGATATCAGGCAGCCGGTTTTTTTATGGTTAGGATACTCGTCGTATATCTAGATACCAAAGCGTCTCTTTTTAGCCAGACGTTTCAGCGCTTCAAGATGTTTCTTTTTCTTGCGCACACTGGGTTTTTCATAATGACGCCGTTTTTTCAACTCACGAAATAAACCTGACTTATTCAGCTTATTTTTCAGCAACTTAATTGCCCGCTCAACATCATTATCAATGACCTTAATTTCCATCGAGTTCCCTTCTTCCTAACACACCTTAGATATGATAGCTTTATAAATCCCCGGGGCCCGTCTACACCGCAGCTCCCAATGCGACCAGCGACAAAAAGAGGGAATGATATACTAAACCTCGGGATGGATGTCAATATATTTTTCGTATAATGCGGCGATCCGGTCTAGAAGGCGCCGTTGACCATTGGCAGAGGCATCAACCACAGTGACAACCTCATCGGGACGCCAGGACAAAGGGGAAAAAATCTTTTTTTCCAACTCCCTGGTAAGCTTTTCCATGTTCCCCAGACTGCCCAAAGAGCTGACGTTTTTGCCATAGCGATCACGCAGATCGGCAAACCGATGGTCAAGAGAGACAATCTCTACGTGCTTCACCCGTTTATCAGCATAAAAAACCAGCTCCTTTTCATCCACCGGTTGCCATGGAGCTGGTTCAAGATGAATGTGATGTCTGACGACCATGGCGACCTCGGAAAAGCCGAGGGCCTCTAGCCACTGGCCGCCCAACAAGGCATGGTCAACACCGGTTGTGATCGACTCAAGTTTGGCGATATCATGGAGCAGGCCGGCAGCAGCCAGCAACGACATATCTTGATCCAGCCCCTGCACCCTTAAAGCCTCTCCCAGAACCACCGCAATCTTAGTAACCACAACACTGTGGCCAACAATATGAACCGGCACCCGATAATCCCGCAACAGGGAAAAACAGGTTTCCAGATCAGGAATCATTGGCATTCCTCCGGCAGAGTGAAAGCACCATATTCTCCATAACAATCAGTTCAGGAACAGACGAGGATTTTAACCGGCGGTCAATCTCAGCAAGCAATTGAAAACTTTGGACCAGGCGTGGCAGGGGGAAATGGCTTGTCTGTCGCCGCAGTTTCTGAACCACAAAGGGCGGCACCCGTAAATCTCTCGCCAGCTCACTGACAGATTTTCCCCGGTTTGCCGGCGCCCCGGCCAAAGCCAGCAGCCGGTAATGGCGGACCACCATGCTGACAATAACCAGGGGAACGGTTTTGTCCCGCAACAGGCGATTCAGCACCCTCAGAGAGGTTGCTGTCCTGCCGGCCCCCAACTCGTCAACCAGGGCAAAAATATTGCCGGCCACCGTACCGCAGCCCATCAGCTCCAGATCGCCATCGTTGACCACACCTCCAGGGCCGACAAAAAGAGCCAGTTTTTCAACCTCCCGCAGGATGAGCTGGACCCTGGCATCGTGGTAATGGATAAGAATATCCAGCACCGACGGGGAAAAGGTCACCCCATAGGTACTGCCATACTGAACAATCAAGCGGCGAAGGTCTTCGGGTTTGAAGCCATCGGTCTTGATAACCGTGCCATATTTCCTTGCCGAGCGAACCAGCAGCGAACGACCGTCAAGGCGCTCCCCGGCAGTCAGAAATAGAAAAACACTGGGGTCACCCTGGCGCCGGGCAAGCCACTCGGTAAGCAGTTCAACATCGTCCTTTTTCACCCCGTCCAGATGGCTCAGGACAATAATCTTCTTAGCCGCAAACAGGGATCCGGCATCCCAGGCGGACAACTCCTCCACCAGGGAAATCCGTGAATAATCATACTGTTCAACGGTGACCTCTTCCTGTTCTTTCAGCAGCTGTTTCAGGGATGAGAGGAGAAACGCAACGGGATAGGTTTCTTGACCGTAGAGCAGACAGCAGCCGAACTCAGCTGCAGGGGCGGCAGCCTGCTGCAGGCACTTGCGGAGCGAGGATAACATCAGAAGTCGATAAACAGCCGGTCATGAATATTTTCTGCCAACACCTTGCAGACACGCGCAATTGCCACCCGCTTGCGGGTTTGGACGTCGTTCGGTTCGCCGCTTGTATGGTACTCTTCAACTTCATGCATGTTGCCGTTCTGCCAGACAACTATGTCCTGCCGCACATCCCGGATCACCACCTCAATCCGCACCCGGACCCGGTACTCATAGGCCCGGTCATTGCCGGAATAGGAGATGCTGGTGTTGCTGACCTCCTTAACGGCGCCGCTGATCACCAGATCGGCGTCAGCCTGATCAACCATCCGCAACCGTTTACTGCGGGAAAATTCGCCCACCAGGGCATTGGTGAGATAGGTATCCACCAGGCTTTCATACGTCTGGTTGGCAAAAGGGGTAATGGCCACGGTTTTAAGGTGTTCAGGCAGTGCGCCGCCTGAACCCTGAAAATGATAACCAAGACAGGCGGAAAAGAGGAAAATACTGGCAAACAGCAGGAGGGGGAGGAAACTATGCTTGACTGATTTCATCAGCACCTTCATAAAAAACACATTTCTGGCGGCCATCTTTTCTGGAACTGCAGATCACCATAACACTGATAACCACCTTTTCAAACAACTATATTAACCAGTTTCTGCGGCACCACAATAAATTTTCTCACCGGCTTCCCGGCCAGATATTGTTGCACCTTCTCACTCGCCAGCACCTGCCGCTCAAGATCCTCACGGCTGATCTGGGCGTCAACGGTCAACCGGTCGCGCAGCTTGCCGTTCACCTGGACCACCAGCAGCACCGTAACCGTTGTTATGGATTCAGGATCATGGGCTGGTACCGGAGCATACGACAACTCCCCATCATGGCCCAGCTGCTGCCACAACTCCTCGGCTATATGGGGCACAATGGGCGCCAGTAGCAGAAGCACCGTTTCCACCGCTTCCCTGATCACCTGTCGGGCCGGAGCATCGGCCTCGCCAACGGTTTCCACGTAAGGTTTCAATTCATTGACCAGTTCCATGACCGCACTGATGGCCGTATTGAAATGAAACCGGTCTTCAATATCAGCAACAACTTTTTTTATCGTCTGGTGGGTCTTGCGACGTAGTGGTTTGAGCTGCTCAGGAAGAGCCGCAAAAGAACCCTGGTAGGCGGCAACATCGTTAATCGCCGGCAGCACTGCATACACCAGCCGCCATAACCGATGCAGGAACCGATAGGCACCTTCCACCCCCTGGTCGCTCCACTCCAGGTCAAGTTCCGGTGGAGCGGCAAAAAGGCTGAACATCCTGGCCGTATCAGCACCATATTTTTGAATCAGGAGATCGGGGTCGACAACGTTGCCCTTCGACTTGGACATCTTGGAACCATCCTTGATGACCATCCCCTGGGTCAACAGGCGGGTAAAAGGTTCAGCAAAATCGACATAGCCGAGATCACGCAGCACCCGAGTGAAAAACCGCGAGTACAACAGGTGCAGAATGGCGTGTTCAATACCGCCGATATACTGATCAACCGGCAGCCAGTAGGAAACCGCCTGGCGGTCAAAGGGAGCCTGATCAAAAGCAGCACAGGCATAACGAATATAGTACCAGGAAGACTCCACAAAGGTATCCATGGTATCCGTTTCCCGGCGGGCCGGCCGGCCACAAACCGGGCAGACCGTCGTCACGAAATCCTGACTGGCGGCCAGCGGCGACCCTCCCGCCCCTGACAGGGCAACCTCTTTCGGGAGAATAACCGGCAGATCGCTTACGGGAACCGGAACCGTACCACAACTGTCGCAGTAGATAATGGGGATGGGCGCTCCCCAATAGCGCTGCCGGGAAATACCCCAGTCGCGCAACCGATAGGTAACGGTTTTCTTCCCTTTGCCGGCAGCTGTCAGGTGAGCAGCAATCTCTTCCAGGGCTTCCCGGTTGTCAATCCCGTTGAAGGGTCCGGAGTTAACCAACGTTCCCGGACCGGTATAGGCTTCAGTCATGGCTGCCGGATCCAACAGTGGACCATCGGGCTGGATCACAACCACAATGGGCAGCTCATATTGCCTGGCAAATTCAAAATCCCGCTGATCGTGGGCCGGCACCGCCATCACGGCGCCGGTTCCATAGCCAAGCAGAACAAAGTTGGCCAGATACACGGGCATTTCCTGGCCGGTAACCGGATTGACGCAGTAGCGGCCGGTGAACACCCCTTCTTTTTCCAAAGACCCCAGCTCACGGTCACTCACCTGCTGCCGGCGGCAGCGCTGAATAAACTCCTCCACCACCGCTGCCTGCCCCGTTCCCTCGGCCAGTTTCCGGGCCATGGGATGTTCCGGCGCCAAGCTCATGAAGGTGGCCCCATACAGGGTATCCTGGCGGGTGGTAAAAACCGTAATATCGCCGTCCATGCCGGCGAGGGGAAAAACAATATTGGCCCCCGTGCTTCTGCCAATCCAGTTCTTCTGCATGGTGGTAACCCGCTCAGGCCAGCCCGGCAGATCATCACACCCATCAAGCAACTCCTGCGCGTAGTCCGTAATCCGGTAAAACCACTGGTTCAACTCGCGCGACTCCACATCACAACCACAACGCCAGCAGAGGCCAGCCTCCACCTGTTCATTGGCAAGCACGGTCTGGCACTGTTCACACCAGTTCACCTGGGATTTTTTCTTATAGGCCAGCCCCTTAGCATACATCTGCAGGAAAAAAAGCTGTTCCCAACGGTAATAGGAGGGGTCACAGGTAGCCAGCTCGCGACTCCAGTCATAGCTGAATCCCATGCGCTTCAGTTGCTGCCGCATGGCATCGATATTGTCCCTGGTCCAGACCGCCGGGTGAATCTGGCGTTCGATGGCGGCATTTTCAGCCGGCATCCCGAAAGCATCCCAGCCCATGGGATGGAGGACATTACGCCCTTTCATCCGCTGGTAACGGGCCACCACATCACCAATGGAATAGTTTCGCACATGCCCCATGTGAATTTTGCCGGAAGGATAAGGAAACATCTCCAGCAGATAGTATTTTTCTCCCGCACCATCGGCAGCAGCAAAGGTTTTCTCCTGTTCCCAGTGGGCCTGCCACTTGAGTTCTACTGCCTGGGGGTTATACTGTTGTTCCATTACCGTTTCCCGTATCACGACAACTATCAATCATTATGAAGCATATCCGACGGGTGTCTAAAGCCCCTGCCGTTTCTCCTGTTTTTCCTGTTCCTCCTTGCAGGTAATGCACAGAGGTGCCACCGGCCGGGCTTCCAAACGCCCCAGGGAGATCTCATCATCACAGGCTTCACAGATACCATAAGTGCCATTTTCTATTTTGGCCAATGCTTCATCAATCTTTTTAATCAGGTGAGCTTCCCGCCCCCGGATGCGAAACAAAAGGTTATGATCAACCTCCACCGAAGCCGCATCGGCATCATCCATGAGATCTTCTCGGTTGGTGTAGATGTCACCCCGTTTCAGTTGATCAACTTTTTCAAGGATAGCCTCTTTTTCCTGCAGCAGCAGCGCCTTGAAATGTTCCAGTTGCTCTTGCGTTAACATGCGATTACCCCTTTCTTAACGACCATAGCCATCCTTAACCTTTTCCAGGATCAGCATGGGTATGGTATCTGTCCAACATGTAAAAACAACACCCGCAGCAATCAATAGTGTCGGCGGTCATATCTTCCGGCTGACGACCCCCGGAGGTCAGCACCCAACGCCAACGCCGGGAAACTTTCAGCCAGGAAAAAAGATGGCGAAGTTTATACTAATTCAGCAGGCAAATCAACCAAAAGTTGAGGATATCGATGCCGGGTGAAAGGGCTATGGCGACCGGAGTGACTAGGGAACATACCTGGGAAGTATCAAACAGACAACAGCACTAGCCCACAGTGGCAGAGAGATTACACAGAAAAAGGTTGGCCAATCATACCGGAATCAAACCGTAGGTGAAACCTGCTGGCCAGCCATCATCCGGCAGCACCGTGTGCCGTAAGCAGGAGCAGTTCACGGACCACCTTGGCAGCGACAATGGCAGCAATGGCGGCAGGATCAGCGGGGGGGGAAAGTTCCACCACATCACAGGCAACAACCTGCAAGGCCGATAGGGAATAAAGTGCCTGCAGCAGTTCAGCAACCGATACTCCACCTGGTTCGGGCGTACCGGTTCCCGGGAAACAACCGGGGTCCAGGATATCCAGATCAAGCGACAGATAGACAGGCCGGCCGGATAGCTTTCCGGCCACCTCAGACACCTGATCAAGAGCAGCAGGATAAAAATTGGTATGGGCCAAGCCATAGGCATATTCATCCCGGGTGCCCGAGCGAATGCCAAACTGGTAGAGATTCCCGGGACCAACCTGCTCAGCCACCCGACGCATGACCGTAGCGTGGGAAAGGGGTTCCCCCATATAAGTATCACGCAAATCGGCATGGGCATCAAAATGAATAACTGCCAGATCAGGATGCCGCTCCATGACCGCCTCAATGATCGGCAAGGTCACCAGATGCTCGCCGCCAATAAACAGGGGCAGCGTTTCGTGACTCATCAGCAGGGCCGCAGCGTCCCGGATCATGGCAAGGGCACGCGTCGTATTACCAAAGGGCAAGTCAAGATCTCCCAGATCACCGATTTCCAGGTCATCAAGATCGCGCTGCAATGCGTAGCTGAAGGTCTCCAGCCCGTGGGAAACGTCCCGCAAGGCAGCCGGGGCAAAACGGCTGCCAGGCTTGTAAGAGCTGGTACCATCAAAGGGTAGGCCAAGCAGTACCTGTGCCGGGGGAGCTTCCAGGCTGGCCGCCCGGGCGGCCAGGAAGCGGCCTTGGGGAACCAACATTAGACTGACTCCGCCAGCTGATTGTCAATCAGACCGGCCAGTTCACGGTAGATGAAATTCGGCAGGGAAAAAGCCTGGCGATGCATGCCAGCATTATAATAGCCCAGCTGATCAGTAAAGGGAGTCGTTGATCGGCGGTCAAAAGCAACCGCAGGATTGATATCCCCCTTCACCGCACACAAAAAGCTCCACGTCCCGGTAGGATAGGTGGGGATATGCCCCAGGTAAAGAAAAAGCCGGTCGAAGGCCGCCTTGACAAAGGCACATTGTTCCCGCTGGAGCTTCAGGTAGTAGGCAGAAAAGGAGGTTGCCGCCTGAGAAACCAGGATCCCCTGCGGCCGCAGAGCGGCGTAACAGTCCCGGTAGAAGGATTCCGTAAACAGGTGTTCGCCCGGCCCAATGGGATCGGTGGAGTCCACAATGATCAGATCATACTGATTTTCATGCTCTTTGACGAACTCCATCCCGTCCCGATAATGAATGGTCAGCCGCGGGTCATCGAGCTTCACATTGAGGGTTGGGAAAAATTTTCTTGAAGCCATGACAACCGCCTCATCGATTTCAACCATATCAACCCTGGTCAGCTGGGGATAACGGAGCAACTCCCGGGCCGTACCTCCATCACCGCCGCCGATAACCAGGACACGGCGGGCATCGGGAAGGCAGGCAGAGGGAACATGGGTAATCAGTTCATGGTAGACAAACTCATCTTTCTCCGTCAACATCACCAGGCCGTCGAGCAGCATGATCCGGCCATACTCTTCAGTTTCAATAACGTCAAGCTGCTGAAAAGGGGTTTTTTCCTGATGTACATGTCTGGTTGCCCGCAGAGAAAAACGGGTCCCGGATGAGTGCTCTTCCGTGTACCATAATTCCATAATTCACCACCTGGAACAGTCCGGTTGGCCGTCGCCAACCAAGAACGTTTCTCCGTTAAATAGCTGTAATTGTCTGAAAACATCAGGGGTTAGGGATTGGCAGTGGTTTTGGCTGCCCTAAACCACCTGGGTGATAATGCCTGGCAACGATCACCAAAGCCGGACAGCCGGTAGTAGCCCCGGCAGGAAGAGATGAAAGTCCAGACTCCGGCAGTTTGTCAACACCCACAATACCAATCGGGGACAAAACATTTTTGTTCTACGGCGACAACCTGCTACCTGTACCACAATACCACAGCGGCAAAGGCAGTACCAATATGCTCCACCGTATGCTGCACCGAGACGCTTGCTATCTTTTGAACCTGCTCACCGCGCATAGCCAAGCCCTCTTCAGCCATTTTGCGGACAATAGTTTCCACCTCTTCCCGATGACCACGGGAAGAATACTCCATAATCAGCCCGGGCTTGCTCTCATCCTCGGGGAAAGCGGCAGCCACCGCTGCCGAGATTTTCTCTCCGGGCAGCATTGACGAAATGGCCGCGTAAGCCACCGGCACCAGGGAGCCATAAGGAAGTTGTACCGGCTCCACCTGCAGTGACCGGGGAGGAACGATACTGCTCATCTTCACCAGATTGGTATTACCGATACCAGCAGCCAGCAGCGCCCCGTCGAATGAGTTCAACTGGCTGAAACCCTCTGAACTGCCCTGCACCAGAAAATGGATATTGGGGGTCTGACACAACATCTTCACATCCCTCATCAAGCAACGGCCGTAGCCGGTTTATAGTGCAACTCGCCATCAATGCCTTTCAGCTCCCCCCGCATCAGCTCCTTGGTCGCCCAGTTGCCGGCGGCAAACGCATCTTTTAGGATCTCATGGGCAATCCAGGGGTCAACCGTAGCACCACAGGTAAAAAGATCAACTGCCGCATACCCATACTCAGGCCAGGTGTGAATCGCCAGGTGGGACTCGGCGATTACCACCACGCCGCTTACCCCGTGCGGCTGAAAGCGATGAAATACCGACTGGACAATGGTCGCCCCAGCCCGCCGGGCCGCTTCTTCCATCCATTTTTCAACCTGAGCGGTATCATCAAGCCGCTTGGGATCACAATCAAAGAACTCAACCAACAGGTGTCTTCCTAAAGCTTTCATATTCCACCCTCCCAAACTTCCAGGACCTTACATGAGGTATAAGGACCGTCAACAATTGCAACCAATGACATCAGCCGCAACGCTATGTTTCCTACTACTACACGGACAGCCCATTAAAAAAAAGTCGGCGGTGACACTACCCAGAGAAACTGAGCCACCCGTGTTGAACTATTACTGATTTTATGCTGTTGATTAGCCGGAAAGAAGAAGCACTCATCCTTCCCCGCCGTATAGGTCTGCCCGAGCTCAAGGGTAATGCAAACCCTCCCTTTGAGCATAAAGCCAAACTCCTCTCCTTCGTGACCACTATCTTCGATCCACTGGCCGGGCACCAAGGTGACCAGGGCAACATCAAACTTGTTTTCGTGGGCGCCGGCCATCAGCAACTGAATATCAGCCCCTTCATCACCCATGGTTTTCCGATCTGTTCTGCCAAACACAACCTGCTGGACATCATCATCGGCTTCCCGAAAGAAATCCGCCAGGCTGACCGAAAAAACATCCAGAATATCTTTCAAAGTGGCGATGGAAGGGGATGCAAGATCACGTTCCAGCTGCGAAATAAAACCTTTGGTCAGGTCTGATCGACCAGCCAGTTCCTCCTGGGTCAAAGAATGGGATAAACGCAGTTTTTTTATTTTACTGCCGATATTCACTGTCAGAACCAACGCCTGGAAGCCACAATGTTTATTAACAATTAGTTTAGCAATACAATACCTGATAGGCCGCGAACATTAGTCCTTTTTCACTCGTCTGTCAATAGTTTTTTCACTCCTTTTTCACTTCCCGCCAGGGGTTCGCTGCTCTTGAGGACAACTCCGAACTGCAGTCATCGACAAAGCCAAAACAAGCCGACACATCAGGTTCGTCGGACAGGATGCTTCCCCGCCAATCATACACAAAAAAGGCGCGCCGGAAATCTTTCCGGCGCGCCTTGGGCACCAAACACCTACAGATGGAACAACGAGCTAAAATTCACTCAAGGTCTGATCGTCATTATCGTCCAGGGGGATGATGTCCTCCGGACTGACCTCCTGGCGAATACTTTTTTTGACCGGCATTGTTTTTTTTCTTGCCGACACCATTGCAATGCCGGCTGCCGATGGTTTTGGCAGGCCACTTTTTTTCGCTTGGCTGACATTGCCCCTATTCCCCATCCCGAGAACCTGAACCAGCTGCGTTACCATCCCATCAACGGTATCGATCTGACTTTTCAACTCCATAATCGATGCCGCCGACTCTTCGGCATTGGCGGCATTTTCCTGGGTTATCTTATCCATCTGCCCGACAACGGTACTAATCTGGCCAAGTCCCTGGGACTGTTCATCGGAGGCAGCCGCAACCTCGGCAACCAGGTCTTTCACCTTTTTAATGGCACTATTGATCTCCTCGAATGACGCTGCCACCCGCTCGGACAACTCAACCCCCCGCACCGAACTGGCCACTGATCGATCGATCAGTTCAGTGGTGTTCTTGGCGGCCTCAGCACTGCGATGGGCCAGGTTGCGCACTTCATCGGCAACCACGGCAAACCCCGCCCCTGCCTCCCCGGCCCGGGCCGCCTCTACCGCGGCATTCAACGACAAGAGATTGGTCTGGAAGGCAATTTCATCAATGGTTTTAATGATTTTTGCTGTTTTCTCGGAGGAATCGCGGATTTCATGCACCGCCCGGAGCATCTCCTCCATGTTGCTGGCGCCCTCTTGAACAACCGCCTCAGCCTGCTGGGCAAGACTGTCTGCCTGTTTGGTGTTATCGGCATTCTGTCGGGTCATGCTGCCAATCTCCTCCAGTGAAGAGGAGGTCTCCTCCAGCGATGCCGCCTGGTTCGATGCCCCGTCCGCCAGGTTCTGGCTGCCGGCGGCAATCTGGTTTGCGGCCCCGGCGATCTGGGCGGCGGCATCAGAGATACCACCGGTAACCACGTTCACCTGCTTGGTGATGCTTTGCGCCAAACCATAGGCCAGAATGAAACCAAACAATATTCCCAAAGCGACAAGACCGGCCAGCAACAACAGGAATGATTTGATCGAAGCATTGATCTCCCGATTCCGGGCGGCCACTGCGGCATCAATATCGTCAACATAAAGACCAGTACCGACAATCCAGCCCCACTTGGGATACAGTTTGACATAGGAAATTTTTTTAACCGGCTCGTCATGCCCCGGTTTGGGCCAGAAATACTCGACAAATCCAGCTCCATCCTGTTTGGCAACCCGGACAAATTCATTGAACAGGTAGGTACCATGAGGATCTTTCATCTGGCTGAGATCTTTACCGTTCAACGTCGGATTGATGGGGTGCATAACCATCGTGGGACCCAGATCATTAATCCAGAAATAGCCATCGCCATTCTCGCCATAGCGGATATTTTTAAAAATATCCTTGACCTGTCCCTGCTCCACCATCATAAAATCCTCGCTGTCGGAAACGATGGAGTCAAACGTTCCCCAGGCAATTCTGGTCATCTCCTCCAGCATGTTCTGCCGCTCAGCCAGCAGGTCATCATGGTACTTCGCTAAAATGGCGCCCTTCATTCTGACTGTATTGTAGACCGACAAACCGCTGACCGCAAAAGCCGTCATAAACCCCATAACCATGGCAAGCACGATAATCTTAACCTTCAAACTCACGATAAACCTCCCCCCGTAAACCTTGCTGTATATCAATAGTGATTAACATATATAAGTTAACCAATATTCGGCAGGCAGAGATAAAAACTTTACCTAATTTTATCCGGCCGCAAGACATTGCCACCTGCTACAAAATCCCGCTCAACAACCTTGGCCAACCACAGTCACCCGCGCTTATCACCTTATTTTTCGTTGTTTTTCAAGGCGCTTTCTGTTATAGACAGGCACACTTATTGACCGTACCAGGGAGCCCGGCGTCGTGGATCAGGCGAAAATAAAAAACAGCATCATGGTTGACACCTTCAGGAAGCTGATCCACCGTGAAGCCTGGCATAATGTCAATAAGATCATCAGCAAGCTGTATCCCGCCGACATTGCTCATTGCATGCGTTTTCTCAGTGATGATGAGCAGTACCTGCTGTTCACCCGCATTACCGACACCGACAAAGCCGCTGAAACCATCAGCGAATTGGACATTTCAGTAGCCAACGATATTCTCACCAGGCTGCCGGAAGAAAAAACAATCCGCATTCTCAAAGCCATGTCCGACGATGACAAAGCGGACATCCTGGCCCACCTGCCGGAAGAGATATCCCAGCAACTCCTGGGAAAGTTGGGAGTTGAAGAATCGCAGGAGATCGAAACCCTGCTGAGCTACCGGGATGACACTGCCGGCGGCATCATGACCACCGAGTTCTTCGCCCTTCCTGAGGATCTCAATGTTGCCGAAGCAATTGGCGCCATCCGCAAACGGGGGGATGAGGCGGAAACGGTTTTCTATATCTATGTGGTGGACCAGCGGGAACACCTGGTGGGCATTGTCTCTCTGCGCAAACTGATCCTCTCCCAACCGGACATCAAGCTCCAGCAGATCATGAACAGCAATGTTGTCAAGGTTACTGTTGCCACTGACCAGGAACTGGTGGCCCAGCTGGTGGAAAAATACAATATTCTGGCCATTCCCGTGGTTGACGATGAAAACAAGCTGGTAGGGATTGTCACGGTTGACGACATCATTGATGTTATCCGTCAGGAAGCAACGGAAGATATCTACCGCATGGCCGGCACCGATTCAACTGAAATCGTCTATGCCGACGATGTCTGGAAAATCGCCCGCATCCGGCTTCCCTGGCTGCTGACCACCCTCCTGGGTGGCGTTGTAACCGGCTATTTCATGTGGCTGTTTAAAGCTACGCTGCACCAGATTCTTGCCCTGGTAACTTTTGTCCCGGTAATCACCGGGATGGGCGGTAATGTGGGGACCCAATCGTCACTGATCATCGTTCGCGGTCTGGCTACCGGCCGCATTACCCTTGACAATCTGGGACAGACAATCTGGCGAGAAGCCCGCACCGGCATTGTTATGGGCATTATCTGCGGGATGGTGGTGGGCATCGTCGCCTACCTCTGGCATCGGGAATTGATTCTCGGTCTGG
This sequence comes from Candidatus Anaeroferrophillus wilburensis, assembly GCA_016934315.1. Taxonomy (NCBI): domain Bacteria; class Deltaproteobacteria; order Candidatus Anaeroferrophillales; family Candidatus Anaeroferrophillacea; genus Candidatus Anaeroferrophillus; species Candidatus Anaeroferrophillus wilburensis. Next base: position 24,568 of record JAFGSY010000020.1, read on the forward strand.
TGGTGGCGGTGGCCATGTCCTCATCCATGACCATTGCCGCCATGATGGGGGCCCTGGCTCCAACGGTCTTCCATCGATTGCGCATCGATCCGGCCATTGCCTCCGGACCTTTTGTCACCACCAGCAATGACATTATCGGTATTCTGGTCTATATGGGCACCGCCACCATGATCCTGCGTTTTGTTCCCTGAACCATATAATCACCTGTTTCAACCAGAAACCCTATGCCGACTATCAGCGACCAGGCTTTTATTATCCATAAAACACCGTATGGCGAAAGCGATCTCCTCATCACCCTTTTCACCCTGGGGCAGGGCAGGATAACCGCCATCGGCAAAGGGGCAAAACGAAGCCGCAAACGCTTTTCCGGACGGTTGGAGCTCTTCTCAAATATTCGCTTCAACGGCTTCGCCAAACCAAATCAGACCTTGGTGCGGCTTGATGAATGTGAGCTGCTGAACCCCTATCGGGCTATCCAACACCAGCAAGCCACCTTCTTTGCTGGCTGCTATTTTCTCGAAATCGTTAACCGCTGCTGTCCTGAACAGCAGGCTAACCGGGATATTTTTATTCTTTTGCACGAGTTGTTTGATTTTTTAAACACCCCGGCAAACCGCAATTTTGCCTGTCAAATTCGGCTGTTTGAGTTGCAGATCGTTGCTCTGCTTGGTTTTGCCCCCTCACTGCACCAATGTCTTGACTGCGGCCTGGCTGCCCCTGCGCAGCCATTTTTCGATCCTGGAGCCGGCGGCCTGTTATGCAACACCTGCCGGCACCGGCATCCTGGAGCATTTCCCATCAGCCGCGGCACCATTGCCATCCTCAATAAGTCTCTTGAGGTTGACCGAACGTTGCGAAAAAAATTGAATTTCACACCCCAGGTTATGGAGGAAACCGCCCGCCTGTGCCGCACGCTGCTCCACTGGCATACCGGTCGGCAATTCAAAAGTCTTAAATATGTTGATCGTGCAGATCCGCTGGCACAGGAATGCCAGGCGGTCAGACCCCCATCGGCAACCAACGAAAAGCTGAAGCACTTGCAAAAACCAAAAAACTGCATTACAGGAAGATAAAAAGCTGCCCATAACCCGGCAGCGGCATCTGGCGATGTCGCCCCTGAAACAGTCCGGTTAAAAAAAGTAACAACACTACCGGACAACCATGGAGAGCAAAGATGAATTTTCAAGATGTTATTCTCAACCTGGAAAAATATTGGGCCGCCAAAGGCTGCATACTGCAACAACCCTACGACCTGGAAGTGGGGGCTGGCACCTTTAACCCGGCAACCTTTTTGCGGTCATTAGGACCTGAGCCGTACAACGTCGCCTATGTGGAACCTTCCCGACGGCCGACCGACGGCCGCTACGGTGAAAACCCCAACCGGCTGCAGCATTACTACCAATATCAGGTAATCCTGAAGCCTTCCCCCATTGACATCCAGGATCTCTACCTGGACAGCCTGAAAGCGCTGGGCATCGACCCTCTGGCCCATGACATCCGTTTTGTTGAAGATGATTGGGAATCACCAACCCTGGGCGCGTGGGGGTTGGGCTGGGAAGTATGGCTGGACGGCATGGAAATCACCCAGTTTACCTATTTTCAGCAGGTAGGGGGCTTTGACCTGAAACCGATTTCCGGCGAGATCACTTACGGGTTGGAACGCATCGCCATGTATTTGCAGGGGGTTGACAACGTTTACGACCTGAAGTGGAATGATACCATCACCTATGGTCAGGTACACCACCAGGGTGAGGTTGAATGGTCACGCTATAATTTTGAAGAGGCAGATGTGGATATGCTGCTCAGACTGTTTGACATGTTCGAAGCTGAAGGGATACGCCTGGCGGCTAAAAACCTGGTGCTGCCGCTCTATGACTGCTGCCTGAAATGTTCCCATGCCTTTAATATGCTTGATGCCCGGGGAGCCATCTCCGTTACTGAACGCACCAGTTATATCGGCAGGGTTCGCAACTTGGCCAAGCTTTCGGCAGAAAACTATCTCAAGCAGCGGGACGAGATGGGATTTCCGTTGCTGAAGAAGGACTAACCGTTCATTTTTTCAGCCACAGACACACTCGGACACAGGTTTTGCAAATAATGAACTCCTGTTTTTGAGTCAGTGTGGTTCTGTGCCCCATAACAATCTCACCTGGGAGCCAGGAAAAACAGCCTCCCGGACTGTTTCATCACCCCGGCCACCTGTGCCGCTTCCCGGCCGAAACCACAGAAAAGATCCACCCGCCGATTGCCGGCAATCGCTCCGCCGGTATCCTGGTTGATCACCAGCCGGCCGACCGGTTGCCACTGGCGCACCGTACCATCTGCGGCAAATTCCGGTTTTTCAGCAAGCAGGTACGCCAAACCGCCGGCCGGGAAAAGATTCTTGTCGGTGGCAATGCTACGGCCGGCAGTGAGGGGTACCTGCCAGCACCCCAAGGCATCAGCACCAGCCAACGACCGAAAAAAAACATAACTGGGATTACTGGTCAAAATTTCAGCCGCCAAATCCGGATGATCGAGGAGGAATGCCCGAATTGCGGGCATGGTCACCGCCTCCCGTTCCAGGTACCCCTGGCGAATCAGCCAGGCACCAATGCTGCGATATGGCCAGCCATTGGCCCCGGCGTAGCCAACCATCAGCTCTCCCCCTTCAGCCAGGCTGATCCTGCCGGATCCCTGAATATGAAGAAAAAAACGTTCAATATCGTCATCAACCCAGACCAGTTCCAAACCATGACCGGCCAGCGCCTGGCCATAGTCTATCTCCTCCCGGGAAAAATAGGGGACAAGAATCCGCTCCGGGGTCAACCGGCCAACCAGGGAAGGCAGCGGCACTTTCCGGCCGGTCAGGCGCATCAGCCAGCGGATAGCCAACGACGTTCGCTGTAAACGGCTCCAGAGATCAAAATCATTCAGGGAAATACGCACCAGATCGGCTGGCCGCCGGTATAAAGGGTAGCAAAACCGCTCATCTGGCTGGCGGGACCCTTGGAGATGGGGAACATAGTAGCCGGTCACCAGGACGTTTCCCTGCCGGCGCCAATCCGCAGCGGCCTCGAAGACCTGGAAATTATCCCGCAGATAACCATCCAACTGGACGGCGGAAATTGGCTGATCGATCCGTTCACGAAACCGTTGCTGGCTGGCAAGCAGTCGACCGACGGTAGATATCTGCAGACCAAAGGAAACCTGCTCCGCCGGGTCGCGGCCAGCGAGAAAAGCAATATTGCGATCCAAAACCTGCCGTAGCGAACCAAGCGGCAGATCATCGGCAAAATGGGGCCAGGCCTGTTCAGGGATCTTGGTCATGGCATAACGCCGGTCAGTTGCCGACCGCTGGTTGAGCCATAGCGACCAGATGCCCAGGAGACCGGCAAGCAGCAGGCAGCCGGCCAGGAAAAACCAGAACCGACACCAGGGTTTTAGCTGTTGCATACTCCTCCGGCGCCCTGGCCACCATCATCGTTGTCGCCAACCTTATTGCTGCCTTTAAGCACCTGCAACTCCTTAACTTTTCTGTAAAACTGTCGATATCCTCTGTGTGTACCATGAATCAACATGCCGGTCAAACCGTCATTGCAACCGGGAGATTTCTTGATTTTACCAGCATGACTATGGTAAATTGGTGATAAAAGACAACGCTCCATTGAGATAGAAACCATTTATCTGATCAGCTTGGGAAAATAGCGATGACTCCCCCTCTGCATCACCTTGAGGAACAGATTCGTTCTGCAGACCGACAACAGACCGACGAACCCCCGCTTTTTCGGGTTTTTTTGCATAATGACGATTATACGACAATGGATTTTGTCATTGATATTCTGGAAAATATCTTTCACAAGAATTCAGCTGAAGCCACCCGGATAATGCTGCAGATTCACCGTCAAGGTATTGGTGCCTGCGGTGAATATCCCCACAGCATTGCGGAAACCAAGGTAACACTGGTCACCAAGCTGGCCCATGAACAGGGATTTCCCCTGCAGTGCAGCATGCAACAGGTATAGCACCATGCTTAGTAAAGATCTTGAATACACTATTCTTTCCGCTTTTCGGGAGGCACAGCGCCGCTCCCATGAATACCTGTGCATCGAACATCTGCTCTATGCCTTGCTGGACAACGAAACAGGAGTAGAACTGATCTCCCAGTGTGGCGGCAAACCCGAAATGCTGAAAGAAAAGCTGGAAACCTATTTCAGCACCAGGATGCCAACCCTGCCGGACGGCAAAAGACAGCCACCGGTGGAAACCATCGCTTTTCAACGGCTGATCCAGCGAGTCATCCTCCATGTACAGGCAGCCGAAAAAAAAGAAGCTGATCTAGGCGACCTGCTGGCAGCAATCTTCGAAGAAAAAGAATCCCATGCCTGTTATTTCCTGCAGGAGCAGGAGATTACCCGGCTTACCGTCCTCACCTACCTGGCTCACGGAATCAAACAGGAGGAAATGTCTGCAACGGAAAAAACGGCAGATCTGGACAGCAAGACGGCAGCGGAAAAACCGGCAGAACAAGGTAGCTTTCTGGCTAAGTATACGGTAAACCTGCTGCAGGAGGCGGCTGCCGGCCGAATTGATCCCCTGATTGGCCGCCAGCAGGAGATGCAGCGGACTCTGCAGGTCCTCTGCCGTCGGCAGAAAAACAACCCTCTTTTTGTCGGCGAACCCGGTGTCGGAAAAACTGCAATGGCCGAAGGACTGGCGCTTCAGATCCATGCCGGCAAGGTACCGGCCGCCCTCCTCGGCTACCAGGTATATGCCCTTGATTTGGGAGCTCTGCTGGCAGGAACAAAATTCCGCGGCCAGTTTGAAGAACGGCTCAAGGGGGTTATCGGTGAATTGCGGCGGAGAAAACAGGTCATCCTCTTTATTGACGAAATTCATACTATCGTCGGTGCTGGTGCGACCAGCGGCAGTTCCATGGATGCCTCGAATATTCTCAAGCCTTTTCTGGCCAGTGGGGAACTGCGCTGCATCGGTGCCACCACCCATGAAGAATACAAATTGAATTTTGCCAAGGATCGGGCTCTTTCCCGGCGATTTCAAACGATTCACCTGCCCGAACCGACAGTCGGCGAAACCATCACCATCCTGCAGGGCCTGAAGAAACGGTTTGAGGACCACCACCAGATAACCTACACTGCAACAGCCCTGGAGGCAGCAGCTGAATTGACCAGCCACTATATCAACGACCGCTATCTGCCGGATAAGGCCATTGATGTCATTGATGAAGCGGCGGCGGCCATTCACCTGCTGCCGGCCCACCGACAGCGCAAACGGGTAACCAGGACGGATATTGAACAGGTGGTCTCATTGATCGCCAGAGTCCCGGTACAAAAGGCAACCACCAAAGCACAGGAACAGCTGATCGATCTGGAAGGAAATCTTAAACGGCTGATTTTCGGCCAGGACCAGGCCATAAGCACGTTAAGCAAGGCGTTGAAACGCTCTAGGGCCGGGCTCAACAACCCTGATCGGCCTGTCGGCTGTTTTCTTTTTACCGGCCCCACCGGGGTTGGCAAGACGGAAATCAGCCGACAGCTGGCAGCCTTGCAGGGGATCGAATTCATCCGTTTTGACATGAGCGAGTATATGGAGAAACACGCCGTTGCCCGGCTGATTGGCGCCCCGCCGGGTTATGTCGGTTTTGAGCAGGGCGGGCTGCTCACCGAACAGGTCCGCAAACATCCCTACAGCGTTGTACTCCTTGATGAAATTGAAAAGGCACACCCGGATATTTTCAATATCCTGTTGCAGATCATGGATTACGCCACTCTGACGGACAACAACGGCAACAAGGCCGATTTTCGCCATGTTGTTCTGATTATGACCAGCAACGCCGGTGCCCGGGAGATGGCCGGCAATACCATAGGGTTCAGCAACCTGGATGCCGATGCTGACGGCCAGGGACGGAAAGCTCTTGAACGGCTGTTTGCACCGGAATTTCGCAACCGGCTTGATGAGATCCTGTTCTTCAAGACCTTGAGCCGGGAAACCATGATCAGGGTGGTGGACAAATTCCTGACAAAACTGGATCATCACCTGATAAAGCAGAAGGTCGAGTTTTCCATTACCGATGCTGCCAAATCCTGGCTGGCTGAGCATGGTTATGATCCCAAATTCGGCGCCCGCCCCCTTGATCGGCTGATCCAGGAAACCATCAAAGACCCGCTGGCCGAAGAAATTCTTTTTGGCCGGCTGCAGGGTGGCGGGATTGTCAGGGCCCGACGGGGCAAAGATGGCATCACCTTCTCCTTCCCTGGGAACTGACGCTAGCCACCTGTCATCAAGCTATCCGGGAGCGTCGTGCCGTGCCGGTTTACCAGCTTACCAATGAATTGAATTTTCCCCCGCCTCAAATGGCTGAGCCCTCAGGACTGCTGGCCATCGGCGGCGATCTGAGTACCGAGCGGCTGTTGCAGGCGTATGCCCGCGGAATCTTCCCCTGGTATTCAGCCGGTGACCCCCTGCTCTGGTGGTCGCCGGATCCCCGCACCATCATCATCCCCGATGAATTTCATTGTTCACGACGCCTCCGCCGGCTCATCCGCCAGCAGGTGTACACCATCCGCGCCGATACCGCTTTTGCCGAGGTTGTTGAAGCCTGCGCCGGCATTCCCCGCGCCCATGAGCAGGGAACCTGGATTACCCCGGAGATGCAGTCGGCCTATTGCCGGCTTCACAAGGCCGGTTTCGCCCACTCCATTGAGGCCTGGCAGAGAGAAGAACTGGTCGGCGGCCTCTATGGCGTTTCCCTGGGCCGGGGATTTTTCGGCGAATCGATGTTTTCACACACCAGCAACGCCTCCAAAACCGCACTGGCCGCACTGGTGGAAACACTTGCCAGCTGGCATTACCTGTTCATCGACTGCCAATTTACGACCGCCCATCTCTCCACCTTGGGAGCACGGGAAATCCCCAGGCAGCGCTATCTGGCCCTGCTGCATGAAGCCTTCCGGCACCCCACTGGGCCAGGGTTGTGGACTGCATCCTTCCCGACCGCCGGTGAAATACCCTAAAAAAGGAGGGGTGCACCTACCGATGCACCCCTCCTTGCACATAAGAACCATAAGCACAGCTTGCCTAGGTGGCCGCCTGGACCATCAGTTTCGTCACCAGTTTGGCGAACCTCACCGGATTTGACACCGGCGAACCTTCGGCCAGCAACGCTTGGTCAAACAGCAGATCACCATACTCCACCAGACGCGGATCACTGGGGTTGGCCACATAGAGGTCATGTATGGCGGCAATCAACGGGTGTTGCGGATTAATCTCCATTATCCTTTTGGTTTCAGGAACTTCCTGGCCAGCGGCTTTCAGCAGTCGCTGCATGCTGGCACTCATATCATGTTCATCGGCAACCAGGCAGGCAGGGCTGTCAGTGAGGCGGGAAGACAGCTTGGCCTCTTTCACCTGCTCTTTAAGGACATTTTTCAGGAAGGTGAGCAGCGCGGAATAGTGTTCTTCATCAGCCTTCAGCTGTTCTTCCGAAGCCTTTTTTTCCTCTTCACTCAACAATGCCACCTCTCCCTTGGCCAGCGATTTCAAGGATTTTTCCTGGTAGGTGGTCATGGTCTGCAAAACCCACTCGTCAACTGGGTCGGTCATCAGCAGAACTTCATACCCCTTGCGCTTCAACGCCTCAAGATGGGGGGAACTGGCCAGCATCTCCCGGTTTTCACCGGTCAGATAATAGATCTCTTTCTGCCCTTCAGGCATCCGGGAAACATACTCTTTCAAGGTCGTCAACTCCGCTCCCCGGGTACTGGCAACCAGTAGCAGATCCTGCAGGGCATCCTTATGCTCATAGTCATAGTGAATTCCCTCCTTGAGCACCTGACCAAATGCCTGCCAGAACGTCAGATATTTCTCCCGATCTTGTTCGAGCATATTTTTCAGAGAATCCAGCACCTTCCTGATAAGATTTTTCCTGATCAGGGCAACCAGCCGATCATGCTGCAGGATCTCCCGGGAAACATTCAACGACAAGTCTGCTGAATCAACCACCCCCTTGATGAAACGCAGGTAGGACGGCATCAGGTCCTCGCAGTTGTCCATAATAAAAACGCGCTTGACATACAGCTGCATGCCGGATTTTTTTTCCGGCATAAACAGGTCGAACCCTGCCTGTGAAGGAATATACATCAGGGCATTGTATTCGGTTTTCCCCTCGGCATTGACGTGAAGAGTTTCCAGGGGTTCACTCCAGTCGTGGCTGATATGACGATAAAACTCCTGGTATTCCTCATCGGTCACTTCACTTTTTCGTTTATTCCAGACCGGCTTCATGGAATTCAAGGTTTCGGTTGTCACCTTCTTCACCGGTTCAGCCCCTTCGATGGGCTTGCCTTCCTCATCAGTAGGGGTTTCCTGGCGCTCAATATCCATACGGATGGGATAGGTAACAAAGTCAGAGTATTTTTTCACCGTCGACCGGATCACCCACTCCTGGGTGAAGTCCTGTTCATCGCCATCTATGGGACGCAGATAAACGGTTACCGTTGTTCCGCGCTCAGAACGGTCATATTCCTCAATGGTGTAGGTACCGTCACCGGTGGATTCCCACCTGACGCCAGCGGTGGATCCGGCAGCCCGGGTAGTCAGGACAACCCGTTCGGCAACCATGAAGCTGGAATAAAAACCCACCCCGAACTGACCGATCAAATCCGGGGTCAGGGCATTCTTTTCCTTATCGGCGATGGCAGCCAGCAAACTGCCGGTACCCGATTTGGCAATGGTACCGATATGCTCTACCACCTCGTCATGGGTCATGCCGATGCCATTGTCACTTATCGACAACGTCCGGGCATCCTTATCCACTTCAATCGTGATTTTAAAATCACTGCCTCCCTCCAGCAGATGCTGCTCCGTCTGGCCCTTGAAGCGCAGGGTGTCCAGGGCATCGGAAGCATTGGAAATCAGCTCACGGAGAAAAATTTCCTTGTGTGAATAGAGCGAGTTAATCATCAGATCCAGCAGCTTCTGGATTTCGGTCTGAAAGTGCAGGGTTTCCTTCGTCATCTGTTTCTCCTTACCAACGTGATTCAAACTAAAATTTTCCAAACACCACTTCCCCGCATTGAAGGCTCTTACCCTGTCTTGAGCATGTTCCGCCCACCCCCGGCTACCCACCGAGGGCATATTCGCCGGCCGGCATCCAGGAGTCATCCCGTGTCATGTCATGCCAAGTGGCGGAACAAGCACCCCATCCGGGGGCAAAGTGACAGCATAATCATCGTTCAATGAAAAATCATCTTCATCCTGGGAAAGTAATCATCATTTTCCCCATGTCAAGGGCTGAAAGATGAAGTGGCAACAAGGGAGGAAAATAGCGAAAAGATAACCGGCATGTCAAGGAATGATTGACCGGAAAGGGTCTTCTGCCGCTAAATTACCATTGACTTTTTCAGGGTTCCCTTACTATAGTAAATAAAAAAGGGACCGGTGGGGCAGTAACTGCCCTTTTATTTTTTTATCCACGCGGACCTGCAAGTTCTGACACCTAGCTGGTGGGCATCATGGCATTCCATAACATCTGTGTCTATCCCGAGACAATCCTGGCCAGGAAAGCCCAGGACATCCTTAGTATTGATGATCAGATCGTCAACCTGGCAGCAGCCATGGTCGATACTATGTACGCCGCTCCGGGTGTCGGCCTGGCAGCGCCGCAGGTTGGTGTTTCCCAACGGCTGATTGTTGTTGATGCCGGCGAGGAACGGGGCAAAGCGCTCATCACCCTTATCAACCCGGTAATCGTCGCGGGTGAAGGTGCAGCAGCAGTGGAAGAAGGGTGCCTGAGTGTTCCCGGATTTACCGCCGAGGTGCAACGCCAGGGAGAAATTCAGGTTCGCGGTATCACCCTGGATGAAAAAGAACTTGAGTTTACCGCTGCCGGTTTTCTGGCCATCGTTCTGCAACACGAAATCGACCATTTGAACGGCATCCTGTTCATTGACCGGATAAGCCCGTTAAAACGTGATATTTTCCTCCGAAAGTTTAAAAAGGGGACCTTGCAGGAGTAATGAGGATTATTCTGGCGGCCACCGGCGCATTTGCGGTCCCTTCCCTGGAAGTCATTGCTGACCACCTCCAGCCTGAAAATCTGTTGATTATCAGCCAGCCTGACCGTCGTCGTGGGCGCGGCCGGCATCTCCAGCCATTCCCGGTCAAGCAGCTGGCCATGGAACGGCAGCTGGTAACGATAACTCCGGAAAAAATCACCAGTTCGGATATTATTGAACAGTGCACCGCCTTCGCGCCTGATTTTCTGGTGGCGGTGGACTACGGCCAGATTATCCCGGCATCGCTGATCTCTGTGCCCAGCCAAGCGGCTGTCAACCTGCATCCATCATTGCTGCCAGCCTATCGTGGACCAGCCCCCATGGTCTGGACCCTGCTTAATGGCGACCCGGTTACCGGAGTCACCACCCAGTTACTGGCGCCACAAGTTGACCGTGGCGATATCCTGTTGCAGGAAAAGGTTGCTGTTGAACAAAGTGAAACGCTGCCGCACCTGACAGACCGGTTAAGAATTCTCGGAGCCAAGCTGCTATGGGAAACTCTGAAGCAATGGCAGGCTGGCCGCATCACCCCTCGGCAGCAAGATGAGGCGCAGGCATCCTATGCTCCCATGCTGAAAAAGGAGGATGGCCTGCTGGACTGGCAGCAGGATGCGGAAAAACTGGAGCGACAAATACGGGCTCTCAACCCCTGGCCAGGAACTTTTACCTTTTGGCAGGGAAAACGGTTCAAGATCCTTGCTGCCGAAATCCCGCCGGCCATGGCTGCCGACCATAAGGCTCCGGGAACCGTGCTGATTGGCGATGGTCGGATTTTACTGGCTACCGGCAGCGGCTTTCTCCAGATTACCAGCGTACAGGCGGAAAATCGTCCCCGCCGCTCAGCCGGTGAATTTCTGCGGGGCAGCACACTGAAAACCGGCGACCGTTTTACCCGCCAGCCCTTACCATAATAACCTATGACAACAACACCTGACCTCCCCTCAAAAAAAAGGGTTTTTATCGGCCTGCTGATTATTACCTTTCTGACTCTGTCGATTGCGGTGGTCATCATTGGCTGGGTTGGTACGGTAGGTTTGCAGCAGCTGCATCCTGTGCTGCCGACCGTTGCCCAGCTACTGGTGGGTTTCTCGTTTATTTTCCTGGCCGGCATCATGGCACTGCTTATACTCACCGTCATTCTGGGCAAAGAACTGCCCTTTGGCCGAAAGCTTAGAGGATTGATGGTCAAGGTGTTCCTGCCAATGATGATGGCCATCGGCAGGTTGCTGGGAATTTCCCGTGACACCATTAAAAAATCGTTCATCGAAATCAACAACCAGCTCATTCTTTCCCGTCGTTTGCATTGCAATCCTGATCGCATCCTTATCCTGCTGCCCCACTGCCTGCAAGAGGCTGATTGCCAGCAAAAAATAACCACCAACATCGATAATTGCCAACAATGTGGCTTGTGTGACATCAAGGACCTGGTGAAACTGGCCAAAAGGTATGGCACCAAGATAGCAGTAGCCACCGGTGGCACCCTGGCCCGTAAAATTGTTCAAGACTACCGGCCGCAGATTATTATTGCCGTGGCTTGTGAACGTGACCTGACCAGCGGCATCAATGATACTTATCCACTGCCGGTATATGGCATCCTCAACCAGCGACCCAATGGTCCCTGCTGGAACACCCACGTCGCCATACAACAGGTTGAAAAAGCAATTTTACTGTTTACCAGAGCCTGATTTCCGCCCCATGTTCTTCACCAACGAATTGACCACTATTATTGAACGTCTCCTGGCGGGCAAGCTCAACCGGGCAGCCGGATTCCAGGGGTCGGCACTGGCCTTGTTTATCGCTCTGCTGGGCAAGCACCTGCACCAACCCCTGGTAGTCATCAGCGAAGAATACCAGCAGAGCCTTGCTCTAAGCAGGGATGTCATCACCTACCAGCAGATGATCGGGACAGAACAGCCTCCTGCAACAATCTGCTTCCCTCCCCTGCAACGGCTCCCCTACCAGCAGGTTCTCCCCCTGGTAACCGTGGAACAATCACGGATTGCCGCTCTGCACCGTCTTCGGCATGAAAAGCACTATCTGCTGTTCACCTCCCTGACCGCGCTTATTGATCGGATGGCGGAACCGTCATCGTTCTACAATCGTTTTTTCACCCTCCACTGGGGGGCCAGCATCGACCGTGAGCAGCTTGCCGAACAGCTGCAAAACAACGGTTATATCCGGGTACCGACAGTTGATGAACCGGGAGATTTCAGTGTCCGGGGCAGTATTATTGACCTCTTTTCCCCGCTTTATGCGCAACCTTTCAGGCTTGATTTTTTCGGTGATGAGCTGGAATCCATCAGACCCTTTGACCCGGTCTCCCAGAAAAGCCAGGCGATTGAAAAAGAATCGGTAGATATTGCCCCAGCCCATGAAATTCTGCTCCCCAAAAACCGCGACAAGGTTAAAAATCGCCTGAAAGAGCAGTTCATTGCCCTCAATGACCCCCGGATTGAGCTGTCTCTCACCTATGAAAAGCTCGAACGGGGGACGCATTTTGCCGGCATCGATACCCTGCTGCCGGCCATCTCTCCCGTTCCCCATGGCCTGACCAGTTATCTGGCTGACACCATCATCCCTATCTTTGTCACCCCTCATTTGCTGATGGAAAAGCTCACTACCCTGCGGGAGCTGTTAACCGATGCCTATGAAAAAACCATCGCCAGACATCAGTTTGCCTTTCCACCCGACGGCTATCTCCTGAATTGTCTGGAACCACGACAGCTTTTCCCCGGTCGGGGACAGCTTATGATTGAAGACCTCCTGCCTGTTGACGGCAATGACGACCAACTTGTCACCATCGACAGCCGGTCAAACCAGGATCTGCGGGATGCGGTGCTGCGTTTTGCCGCCCACCAGCAGGAACGGTTGTTCACCCCGGCAGCAGACATTATTGCCGGCTGGCTCAGACAACAGCAGCAGGTTGTTTTTTGTGGCAAAAGCCCATCAGGAATTGAACGGGCAAAAAAACTGCTGGCTGAATATGACCTTCCGTTTACCTCCATAAACTCGATTGCCGGCATCCTGCAACAACCGTTGGCAACCGACACCATCAACCTCGTGCATGCCCCCCTCAGTCAAGGATCCCGGCTGGTTGATGACCGCCTGGTCATCCTTACCGAAACCGATTTGTTCGGCATCAAAAAAGCTGCCCGAACCCAGCGGACAAAGTCCTTAAAACCGTTTCAAGATGATTTTTCCGCACTTGAAACCGGCAGTTACATCACCCATATTGATCACGGCATCGGCATTTACCGGGGGCTGCAAACCCTGCAGGTGGAAGGCATCACCAATGATTATCTGGTACTGCAGTACCAGGGAGATGACCTGGTGTATGTTCCGGTGGATCGTTTTCACCTCATCCATGCCTATCACGGCAACCCGGAGCACGCACCAAAACTCACCAAGCTGGGAAGCAGTCAATGGGATCGGGAAAAAAGCAAAGCCCGGCAGGCAATTGATGATCTGCTGGTGGAGCTTATTGACCTTTATGCCAGCCGGCAGGTGGAAAAAGGCTATGCTTATCCAGCTCCGGATGCCGTTTTTGACGAATTTGCCGCCAGCTTTCCCTACGAGGAAACCACCGATCAGCAACAGGCGATAACTGAAGTGGTAGATGATCTGATGGCTGAGGGCCCCATGGACCGCCTCATTTGTGGTGACGTCGGTTATGGCAAAACGGAGGTCGCTATTCGGGCTGTTTTTCTGGCGGTCACCAACGGCAAGCAGGCCGCGATTCTGGTACCCACCACCATTCTGGCACAGCAGCATTACCTCACCTTCAAGGAACGTTTTGCCGCCTATCCTCTTGTCGTTGAAATGCTCAGTCGTTTCAGAAGCCCACAACAGCAAAAGGAGATTGTCGCCGGACTGCGCCGGGGAACGGTTGATGTGGTAATCGGCACCCACCGGCTACTGCAAAAAGATATCATCTTCAAGGATCTCGGGCTGCTGGTCTTGGACGAGGAGCACAAGTTCGGTGTCCGTCATAAGGAAAAACTGACCTCGCTGAAAAAAAATATCGACGTGCTGGCCATGAGTGCAACGCCTATTCCCCGTACGCTGCAGATGTCTTTAAGCGGCATGCGGACCATGAGCAGCATTACCACCGCCCCCCGGGATCGACTGGCAGTCCGCACCTATGTCGCCGCCTACGATGATGACCTTGTCAAGGAAGCAGTTGCCAAGGAGGTGGGACGTGGTGGCCAGGTCTTTTTTGTCCACAATTCAGTCCAGACTATTGAAGCAATGGCCAATCACCTCAGGAGCCTGCTGCCCAGCATCTCTCTGACGGTTGCCCACGGTCAGATGCCGGCGGCTGAACTGGAAAAGGTCATGGTTGCCTTCGCCAGTCACCGTTTCGATCTGCTTCTCTGCACGACGATTATCGAATCCGGGCTTGATATTCCCAACGCCAATACAATTATCATCAACAAAGCCAATGCGTTCGGCCTGGCTCAGCTCTATCAGCTGCGCGGCCGGGTTGGCAGAGCACAGAAAAAAGCCTATGCCTACCTACTGGTCCCAGCTCTGGATCAATTGCCTCAGGATGCCCGCCGCCGGCTGACGGCTCTTGCTGAAGCCAGTGAACTGGGAGCAGGATTTCGCATTGCCATGCAGGATCTTGAAATTCGTGGAGCCGGGAATCTTCTGGGGAAAAAACAGTCGGGTCACATTGCCGCTATCGGCTATGAGCTCTACCAGGAGCTCCTGACCGAGGCGGTTGAAGAGCGGCAGGGTCAGCTGCGAGAAAAAAGGGTTGAACCGGAGGTCCATATCAATATACCGGCCTATTTGCCAGCCCCTTACATTGCCGATGTTGCCGTGCGGCTGCAAACTTACAAGCGGATTTCCCTGTGTACCGATGAACAGTCATTATACCTTCTCGAAGATGAGCTTATGGATCGCTTCGGTCCACTGCCGGATGCGGTGCAGGAGCTGCTTAACCAGAGAAGGTTAAAACTGCTGCTCATGGACTATAGCATCCGCTTTTTTGAAGTGGGCAAAAGTCGGGTTGCTATTCACTTCGGGCCCGACCGCCCGCCTGAAACAGCAGCGATCATGGCCTTGATTAGCGAGGCAGCAACAACCTATCAGCTTATCCCTGATGACGGGCTGCTGGTAAAACAGCAGATCGAAGGCAGGGAGCTCCTTCCCTGGACCCGAAACCTGTTGCAAAAAATCTTTTAACCTGCTAGAATTTTTGATTTTACGGCAATTTACACAGCGCATGCACCGCATGCACAGGAGAATAGTGATTATGCACTCCACCTTAAGACATTGGGCCATCGTGGGTTTCATTTTTTTGACCATGGTTTTCATGCTGCCAGCCCCCCTGTTGGCTGAAGAAGGCGCCGAACAGATTCTGGCCACCATTGGCAGCGAACAGATAACCCTTGCCGATTTTGATCAGGAACTGGCCAAGTTGCCTCCGCAGTATCAGCAGATGGCAACCGATCCGGCAATCAAAAAGGAATTCCTGGATACCCTGGTTACCCAGTACGTCATCTACCAGGAAGGGCTACAGCAAAAGCTGCTGGAAAAGGATTTGATCCGGGAAAAAATTGAAGATTTCAGCAAAAAACTGGTGGTTGCTTATCTGCTCGACCAAGAGGTCAATAAAAAAGTCCAGGAAATCAGCAGTGATGAGCTGCACACTTACTATGAGCAACATCTCAATCAGTTTCAGCAACCGCAGCAGGTCAAAGCCCGACACATTCTGGTGGCCAACCGGGAGGAAGCGGAAACCATTCTTTCTCATCTGCAACAGGGGGAGGATTTTTCCAGCCTGGCAAAAGCCCATTCCACCTGCCCCAGTAAGGCTCGAGGTGGTGATCTGGGATTCTTCACCAGCGATCAGATGGTCAAAGAGTTTTCCGATGCCGCCTTTTCACTGGAGCCGGGAGAGATAAGCCCGGTGGTGAAGACCCAGTTTGGCTATCATATCATCCTGGTAGATGAAAAAAAGGCAGCAGCCCAGCAATCCTTCGATGATGTCAAGGAAGCGCTCACTGAAAAAATGCGGGCCGAACGGAAAAATGAATATTTTGCCAACTACGTTGCCGCGTTGAAAAAACAGCACAATGTGAAAATGTTTCCTGAACGGTTGCAGGACAACAAGTAGCCACTGGTCTTTTATCCGTTGGACCCCGCAGTGTCAGGTCCCCGGACAAACACCGGAACTAATGAATCAGTAGCAATGTCGTATCCAGACGGCCGATGAATGACCAGCTGACATGAACGGGGATCCGGACGAATTGTCAGCCCGTTAATCGATGAGCTCATCAATAAATAATGGCAATCCAGCTGCAGAGAGAATTTTCGTTTATCCGGCGATGATCTTTCCTCACCTTTCCCGCTATAAGTGGCTGCTGATCTCCCTGCTGCTTCTGATTGGCAGCGCTTGCAACAGCCGTGACCATGTTGTCGCCACCGTTGGCGATCAACGCATCATGCAAACTGAACTGGAGAAACGGCTCCAGGATTACCAAGCTGATTACCCCCACACCACCTCCCGGGATCCGGCAGACGCTGCTGCGTTGGAAGCCTTTCTGCTTGACCAGATCATCGATGAGACCTTGCTGGCCTTGGAAGGAAAGCAGCGCGGTCTCGATACTGGGGAAGAGGAGCAGGGGGAACTGGCGCATAAAACAATGATCGCCCTGGGGAAAGAGGTCAGTTATCCTTCCCATCAGGAAACGCTCGACTATTACCACAGCCACGAGAAGGAGTTTACGCTTCAGAAGCGTTATCAGGTCACCCATATTCTGCTTGCCGACGAGCACCGTGCTTGGGAACTGAAGGAAGAGATTGAGGCTGGTCGGCTATCCATGGAAGACGCCGCCAGCCAGTATTCTCAGGGTGAAGAAGCGGAACGAAAAGGCCAACTGCAACCCATGACCCTTGATGATTTTCTGCCGGAAATTGCCGCAATTATCCCCCGCCTGCGAGCCGGGGCCATCAGCCCGGTCATCCATACGCCATATGGCTACCATTTGCTGCGCGTGGACCAGAGTCTGCCGGCCGGGCCGCTCCCCTTTGCAACGGTGGAAAACCGGGTCAAAGACACCCTTTACGCATTGAAACTACGGCTGCACTATGAAAACTGGCTGAAAGCCAGCCGGAACCGTTATCATGTAACAATCAATCACCAAGGAACCAACTGATGGCACCAAGAAAAAAACTGCTTCTCTGGATTTTTCCAGCACTCATTCTTTTGGGCACCGGCCTACCGGCAGCAGTTGTCCGGGCTCAGGTTGTCGACCGCCTGCTGGTGGTCGTCGGCGATCAGGTAATCACCAGCCATGATCTGCAACAGGCCGTAAACCTGGAATTCGGCAAACAGCAGTTTGCCACCTTTCCTTCCGGCAAACAGCAGGAGGAGCAGAAACGACACCTGCAAAAACTGGTTGATGAGCTGCTGCTGGCATACAAAGCTAAAAAAAGCGGTATTGAGGTGAGTGACGAAGAACTGCAACATACCATCGACCGGGTGATGCAGCAGAACAACATGGATTTGGCAGCTTTAAAACAGGCGTTGCAACTGCAGGGTATGACTTTTGAAAATTACCGGCTGAAACTCGCCAAAGATCTTCTGCAAACCAAGTTTATCAACCAGGAAATCAAGTCCCATATTATCCTGCCCGAACAGGAGATCTATCGCTACGCTAAGGAGAACAATTTATTGCCCACCGTAAAAGATTACGTCACCCTGGCTCAGATTCTTCTCCTGGAAGAGGATTCTCCGGCTGGCAAGGCACAGCTCGAAAGGAAAATTACTGAAATAAGAAGTCGACTGGCAGCAGGAGAATCATTCTTCGCTCTGGCCGAAGAATTTTCCGTCGGCCCGGCGGCCAAAAAAGGCGGCCGTCTGGGGACTTTCAACAAGGGGAGTCTGCTGCCGGAGATTGAAGCCGTTGCTTTTGGCAAGTTACCGCTCAACGAGATGAGTCACACTATCAAGACAGACTATGGCAGCCACCTGATCATGGTATTGCAGCGTTCCAATGGCCAGGAAGAGGCTGGTGGTCTGGATCCTGAGCTGGAAAATAAAATTAAAAACATCCTTTTTGGCAAGAAAGTCCAGGCTGAACTGGAAGAAATGCTGGTAAAGCTTCGCCAGGAAGTTCCCATCAGCTATAAAAACTGACAATCCTTTTAGGCTCGGTGGCAGCTGCTTCACCGCTGCTGACCAACGTTTCCAAGGTTTCTTTCAACGTTTCAATCCCCGTATGGGTAAACGATGAAACGGCCAGCAGCTGCCGGGCGCCGTTACCGGTCAATAGGGGAGCCAAACTCTCCATCAACTGGGTAAGCCGGTCGTCGGACAACGTATCAATCTGCGCCAGCACCACCAGTTTTACCCGTTCAACCAGCTGGGGCTGATATGCAGCCAGTTCCGCCATCACGGTAGTAAAATCATCCGCCAGCAACCCGGCATCATCTCGGTTCCTGACCGACAGCAGATGAACCAGAACCTGGGTTCGCTCTACATGCTTCAAAAACCGGATACCCAGGCCGCTGCCCTGGTGAGCATTTTCAATCAGCCCGGGGATATCGGCGATAACAACGTTGCGATAATCACTCCCTGACATAATCCCCAAGTTAGGATTCAAGGTCGTAAAGGGATAGTCGGCAACTTTTGGTTTGGCCGCCGACAGAACCGAAATGAGTGTTGATTTGCCGGCATTCGGCAAGCCCACCAAACCTACCTGGGCAATCACCTTTAAAATCAGTCGGAGCTTTTTCTCTTCACCTGCCTCTCCCGGCTGGGCAAAACGGGGGGTACGCATCGTCGAGGAACTGAAGTGAGTATTCCCCTTGCCGCCACGACCGCCACTGGCTACCTGCAACCGTTGCCCCGGCGCCATCACCTCACCGCATAACACCTGCTCCTGCGGATCAGCACCAAGCTCCCATACCTCTGTCCCCAAGGGCACCATAATCTCCAGGTTCGGACTGGCAGCACCATCTCGTCGCTTTCCGGCACCGTTACCTCCCTTTGCCACTCGATAATGACGCTGATAAACCAGGTCCAACAGCGAACCTTTCTGGGGATCACCGACCAGGAAAACATCACCTCCCTTGCCGCCGTTGCCACCATCAGGACCTCCCCTGGGAACAAATTTTTCCCGGCGGAAGCTGACGCAGCCGTTGCCGCCATCGCCAGCCTGGACCTCAATGGTTACCTCATCAATAAATCTCATCATGCATCCCAAAAAAAATGAGCCCCGGCAGGGGCTCATCATTAACTATCCAGCCACACTATCTTCCCTGCTCAACCATCAGGCAATCGCCTCAACAGGAAAAACGCTTACTTTCTTCCGCTTTTTATCCAAACGTTCAAAGGCAACAACTCCGTCAGCCAGAGCGAACAGGGTATCGTCCTTGCCACGCCCCACATTGGATCCGGGATGAATCTTGGTTCCCCGCTGCCGCACAAGGATACTGCCCGCCGAAACCTGCTGGCCGGCAAAACGCTTTACACCCAGGCGCTTACTGACACTGTCGCGACCATTACTGGTACTGCCACCGCCCTTTTTATGTGCCATTATCTCTCTCCTCTACCCCTACAGAGAATAGGTCAAGTTATACGGTTATTTCTCCGATTTTCACATCGGTCACATACTGACGATGGCCGCGCATCTTACGATAGCCCTTCCGCCGCTTCGATTTAAACACCAGAATTTTCTTGGCCCGCTTCTGGTCAACAATTTCACCGACAACCCTGGCACTGTCGAGAACAGGATTGCCGACGGTCAACGCACCGTCTTTTTCAACGGCCAGCACCTCGGGAAATTCAACCGTGTCACCGGTATTTCCCTCAAGTTTTTCCACCTGGATAATCTGGCCAGGAATCACACGGTACTGCTTTCCGCCAGTTTTAACTACGGCATACATGAGATACCCTCTCCTTTAATGTCACTGCAAAGGGGCATGGTCACACTCTGACAGCCCATCACGACGCAGCCGGGGATAACGATTTTCCCCCTCACCCATAATTTTTCGGATGCCCCTCCAACAGGGGAACTGGTATATATGGTATTACGTTGCAGATGTCAAGAAATTTTATCCCTCTCTAATGGGCAAGACGAAAGGGAAAATCTGCCTTTTCCCCCTGCAGGACAACCCCAGCAGTAAAAGGCAGATTTAAATTGGCAACCAGAGCAACAGCGTAATCAGGGAAAACCCGGGTGACGATGATATCAGCATATTTATCCCCGTAGACCTTGGTTGTCGGATTACGCCAGAAAGCATTCTCCCGGTCATAAGCAGCATAGACCTCGCCAATTTTCACTCCGCCGCTCTCACCCTGATCGATAACAATAAATGAACCGGAGTCGGCCAGCCGGCGTCCTTTATCAATGGCCAGCACCGTAGCTGCCACGGTTGTTTGCCCGGGCTGAATCTTTATGCTTGCCGGATAGGTCTGGAAAGGAATAAGCCGGTCACCGGGAACCACCTGGGCTTTGCCGGCAAGCAGCTCCCCCTGCCAGGCATATTTCTCGCGGGCACCTCTGATTCTGGCAACGGCCACTTCCTGGTATAAATGATAAGGTTTACCACGATGGGAAATTTCATCAACGTAATGGATAACTTTCACCAACTCACCCGAATTGAAAGAGTTGGAGGGGTCATCGAAGAAAAAACGGTCACCAATAATCAACAAGTCATTCATCCCCTCTCCCCCCTTGACCTGGGGGAAGTCATCAGCCATGGCGGCAAAGAGAATCGGACAAAAATTATTTTTCTGGGGAATACTGACCGTCCCCTCCTCTGCCGGTGAGGGCTGTGGGGCAGCGGATGCCGCTGAGTCTGCCGCAGGTTTTGCCGCCTTTTCTTTGCCGGGCCGGGGAAAGACGTTGAGTTTGTTGCCCGGGTAGATCCAGTGGGGATCAAGGATGTAGGGGTTGGCTCCCCACAAGGTCGGCCATTGCCAGGGGGTCAGGTAGAAGCGTTCTGACAAATCCCACAGGGTATCACCCTTTTTGATGACATACACCTCACTTTTCCCGGATTTGAGTGCCTGGGTAACAACGCCATCCAGGGCATCATCAGCCTTAGCAGTCCCAACACCCAGAAAAAGCAGCATAAGCAGGAAAACACTGAACAGTAGCATGGCGGTACGTTTCATCGTCAACTCCCTTCGATTGACACTGCCGGCAGGCCTTGGAGCTATAATTCCTTCAACTTATCAATGGCGATCGCGGCACTGTTGCTGTCCGGATATTTTTCAACCACTTGTTGAAAATACTCTTTGGCCTTATGGTTAATGCCGATCATCTGAAATGACATGCCGATTTTCAGGAGACTTCCCGGCACCTTCTTGCTGTCGGGATAATCCTGCACCAAGCGTTTAAACTCTGTTATCGCCTGGGCAAACCCCGATAATGAGTAGTAGTTTTCCCCCAACCAGTAAAGGGCATTGCCAGCCATTTCATGCTGAGGATAGGAACGCATGAAAGCTTGGAACATCTCAATGGATTTTTCAAAATTGTCGTTTTTATAGTATTGAAATGCCTGCTGGTAGGTCATCTCCGCTGTCGTCCCGGAAGATGTTTGCCCTTCTCCCGCAATCGTCGGCTCCATTTTTGCGGCGGCGGCTGGCTTTGCTGCCGGCATGGATTTCTTGACCTGCTTTTCGGCAACGGCTGCAGCCGGTACTGATGTCAGGCGTTGACTGTTCTTTAAAGTCAGATCACGGATACCATTGACCTTAAGCCGCAGATCCTGCAGTTCGGCTTGCAACGCCTCCCGCTTCACCTCCAGATCCTGAAGCTGCTGCTCCAGCTGGCTCACCTTACTTTGCAAATTCTGTACCTCCTGACGTTCATCAAGGGGAACCTTGCAGGAAACACACAAACAGAGAAAGCCACAGACAATAACAACCAGAAAACGTTGCATCTTTTTCAACCTCACCAGAAACAAGTCATGCGACCAGGCTAGCGGGAAGAGGCATTCTCCCAATCAGCCAGAAACTTCTCAATGCCAATATCGGTCAGCGGATGTTTGGCCAACTGCATCATCACTTTGAACGGTATGGTTGCCACGTCGGCCCCCATTTCAGCTGCCGCCAGCACATGCTGGGGGTGGCGAATGCTGGCCACAATAATTTTGGTCTGGTAGCCGTAATTATCAAAAATCAGAGCTATCTGCTGCACCAGTTCCATGCCGTCAGCGGCAATATCATCCAGCCGACCAACAAAAGGACTGACATAGGTAGCCCCGGCCTTGGCAGCCAGCAACGCCTGAAGAGGGGAAAAAATCAAGGTAACATTGGTCTTTATGCCCCTATCGGCAAGAATCTTTACCGCCTTTAGCCCTTCTGCAGTCATGGGAATCTTAATTACAATATTGTCACCAAGCACGACCAGTTTTTCTGCTTCAGCCACCATTTCATCGGCCTTAAGGGAAATGACCTCAGCACTGACCGGCCCGGAAACCAGGGCACTGATCTCAGCGAGCATCGCGATAAAATCTCCGCCCTCCTTGGCAACCAGGGATGGATTGGTGGTCACCCCATCAACCAGACCATAGTCACTAGCCTGTCTGATCTCTTCCAAGTTGGCAGTATCAATAAAAAATTCCATACATCTCCTCCATAATTTATCCGCAAGACACAGTATTCAGGATTACTTTCTGCAACACGACAACCGGTGGAACTTCCCCCTGGTGCCGCTGCTGGAAATGGCAAACCAGGGAGGCAATACTCTCTCCGAGTTCAGGATGGATGAATGACGCAGCAATTTCCTGTAAAGGATACAGGACAAAACCACGGTCGGCAATCGCCGGATGGGGAATCGTTAATTTACTCTGCCTGATAATCAGATCCCCATAGAAAAGGATATCAAGATCAATGGTTCTCGGTCCCCAGCGAACGGTACGAACCCGGCCTAAATGATCTTCGATCGCGAGGAGTGCTTGCAGGAGAGCATCAGGGGATAGGGACGTTGCGAGACGACAGACACCGTTGAGGAAGTTTCCCTGATCCGCAAATCCCACCGGGGCCGTTTCGTAAATGGAAGAAACCTGGATTATTCTGGTTTCGGGAAGCGCCGCAATCTGCTCCAATGCCTGTTTAATATATCCCAGGCGATCACCAAGGTTGGTGCCAAAACCAATGTAAACAGACAATGCACACTACCCGTTGCCGGCCGAATCGGACTCTTTCCGGGCATCCGTTGATCCGCTGCCGTTCTCCGGCGTCACATCAATCTCTTCCGGTTTTTCATGCGACGCTTTTCTGAAATTGCGGATCCCTTTGCCCAGGGCGCCGCCGATTTCCGGCAGTTTACCGGTCCCGAAAATGATCAGGATAATAACCAGGATAATGATCAGCTCAGGCATGCCTATACCAAACATAGGGCAACTCCTCTTCATTTGGTGAGCCAGTTCGAAAAATCAGCAAACTGGCGGAAGTGTATGGGAATCGAACCCACCTTCCTGGGTACTAGCCAGAAACACTGGATTTGAAGTCCAGGCCGCCCACCAGTGACGGAGACACTTCCTCCACTTCCTGCTCTGGTCGTATAACAGCATTTCTCAGGCAAGTCAATAATATCCAGGGAATTGCGCTACTGCCGATCATCAGTATTTAGATGGCAATTCCATAGATATAAACAATTGAAAAAACCAATAGCATTGCTAAATTCTATTTGCAATTACATCTCTTTACCGTATAATCCAACCATCCAAGTTATTAGCTATAAAAGCTCAAGGGAGATAAGTTCATGAGCAACATCTATCTGGATGTACGGGGCAAGGCCTGCCCGCAGCCGGTTGTTGAAACCAAAAAAGCCCTCGATCAGGTTGCCGAGGGGATGATCACTGTCCACCTGAATGCGGAACCGTCGGCCGTCAACGTCAGCCGTTTTGCCATCAGCCAGGGATGTACGGTCACTCGCAAGGAGGAAGCGGATGGCAGCATCACGCTGGAAATCATCAAAGGCTTCAGCTGTGAGATCCCGGCGAGCCAGCCAACGTCGACAGCAGTGCAACCAGCTGGCAACCTGGTCATCTATATCAACGACCAGTATATGGGCAAAGGGGATGTCCAGCTGGGAAAAATCCTGATGAAAGCCTTTCTGAAAACCCTGATTGAAGTTTCCATCAAACCTCGCCACCTTATCTTTGTCAACAGTGCCGTGTATTTGACCTGCGCCGGCTCTGAAGAACTTGCAACCATTACAACCCTGGAACAGGAAGGCACCACCATTCTTTCCTGCGGCACCTGCCTTGACTTTTACCACCTGAAAGACCGTCTCCAGGTGGGGCAGATGTCCAACATGTTTGAGATTGCCTCTCTGCTGCTGGAAGCTACCCAGGTAGTCACTCCATGATCTACCTGGACAACGGCGCCACTTCATTTCCCAAACCACCGGCAGTCATGGAGGCCATGACCCGCTACGCAACGGCCGTCGGTGCCAGTCCCGGACGTTCCGGCCACCGCCTGGCAGCCGATGCCGGACGGCTGGTTTTCCAGGCCCGTGAACTGGCTGCCAGTCTCCTGAAAGCACCTGATTCCAGCCGCATCATCTTCACCAAGAACGCCACTGAAGCCTTGAACCTGGCAATCCTCGGCCTGGCCCGCAGCGGCAGCCGCATACTGACCACGACCATTGAACACAACTCCGTCATCCGCCCGTTGCGCTATCTGGAGCAGCAAGGACAGATAATCCTCGACCTGATCCCGGTCAATCCTGAGGGGGAAGTATCGTTTGAGGTTCTCCAGCAGCTCCTTAACAAGCACACCTATCAGCTGGCCATCATCAATCACGGCTCCAACGTTACCGGCAGCATCAGTCCTCTGCAAGAGATCATCCCCCTTTTCAGGAAGCAGGAGATCACGGTCATTGTTGACGGCGCCCAGACAGCCGGTGCCATCCCCATCGATATGGATGATCTGGATATTGATATTTTTTGTTTTACCGGCCACAAAAGTCTTTTGGGGCCCCAAGGGACCGGCGGACTGTACCTCAAAAGCGGCATCAATCCCCTGCCCCTGATCCGGGGAGGAACCGGCAGCCGCTCGGAAGCCGAATATCAACCGGAGTTTCTCCCTGATTATTATGAAAGCGGCACTCCCAACACCATTGGCCTGGCAGGGCTGGCGGCCGGGCTGGACTTCGTCAATAAAAGTACGGTGGCAGCAATTCATCGCCACGAATATGCTTTAACCCGGCACCTTTGTGAAGAACTGAAAAACATCCCCGGACTCACCCTGCACGGCCCGCCAGTGGGAAAAGACCGCCTGCCGGTCATCTCCTTTACTATCGACCACCTGGCCCCCTCTGAAATCGGCTTTCACCTGGATCGGCAGTACGACATGATGGTCCGGGTCGGCCTGCACTGCGCCCCGCTGGCGCATAAAACCATTGGCACCTTCCCCCGGGGAACCGTCCGCCTGACTCCTGGCTATTTCAATACCATGGAGGAGATGGAAAAGACGGCCAGAGCAATCCGGCAGATCGCCGGATCTTCACGTTGACGCCTCCTGCCATGAATTCCATGCACACCTATCTGTTGTTCGACTCCATCCACCAGGTTATGAAAGCTGAATCCCTGCTAAAAACCGCAGGGATTGACACTGATCTGGTTCCCGTACCAAAAGAGATCAGCTCCGACTGCGGCATGTGCGTCGCCTTTCGCCAAAACGACCTGCAGCTGATCATGGCCGCCCTGTCCCATCATCCCTTTTCCTGCACGGTACGCATTTATCGCCGGGCTGCACCACAGGGCTACAACCTGATAGCAGACCTGCCTCCCGCATCATCCTGAGGAGGAGCAGGAAGCACCCCCCCGGCAATCAATCCTGATAGCGGCAAGCTCAATGTTCTCAAAGACCATGGGCCAGCTGTTTCAACTCATCCAGGCGTTCCCGGGCAAATTCTCGGCCGCCGCAGGAAACCAGGGTATTGTTGTGAAACAAAGGTTCACGTTGCAGATCATAAGGAGAAACGGCGCAGGCCGCCGGCCACAATGCAGTACCAGGAATAGGAGAATATTCGGTCAACCGCGGGCGCAAACCCAGTGATCGGACAAAAACAATGTCCTCCTCTACCTGCTGCCAGCACTGCCCCGGAACCCCTACCAGCAAATAGATGTCCAGCTGGCCGGCGGGAAAACCAGCCGCCAGCAGATGGCCTACCGCCGCTTCGAACTGCTGTTTCTCCGTTTTGCCACCCCATTGCCGCTGCAAAGCCCCATCGGTGGTTTCCAAGCTCAGCCTGATGGTGGTGAAACCACCCCTTTTCATGGCACGGGCCAGCTCCCGGGTAATCGCCTTGACATGCAGACCATTAGGGGTGTGGAAACGAACTGCCAACGACGCCCACTCCACCTGCTCCAGCAAAGGAAGCAGACCGGTTTCAGCCGCCAGCAACAGGGCATCATCATAAAAGGCAATATCCTTAACCTCAGGAAAGCGGGACAACCAGCAGTCAAGTTCTGCAAAAACCGCCTCCGGCGGCCGGCGCCGATAGACAGGATAGAGCCGAGCCGAAGCACAATAGGGACAGCGATAAGGACAGCCAATACTGGTCGTCAGCACCAGACAGGAAAGCTCCCGATATAAGTCCCAGGCCGGAGAAAGCTGGAATAAATCCACCGGCCCGGACGGCAAGGTTTTCTGCACCACCCCCAGACGAGACAGCAGGGCAACAAGATCGCCAAGGTTGGTGCCAGGCACAATATGGTCGGCCCCTGAATGACGGCGGGCATGGTCGCAACACAAGGTGGCATAGATGCCCCCCAGAATGATAGCCGCTTGCGGACATTCCTCCCTGAGCACCTTGATTGTCTGCTGGATGCCGGGATACCAATAGGTCATCTGTGAAGTGACCACCACCGCATCAGGGACCGGCACCTGCCGCAACGCTGCACGGAAGACCTCTTCCGGCAGGCCAAACCGCCTGTATTGCCGGGGCACGGAAGCGAGCGCTGCCGGTTTGGCAATTTCTTCAGCATAGTAGTGACCACTACCGTTTGGCCGGCGCTTGACTTTCAACCGGCACGACTCTGGCAGCAATCCAGCATCCAGACAGTCAATCAGCTGCACCTGGACGCCATCAAAACGTCGTAGCAGGTCGCCGATATACAACAGACCCAAGGGTTTGGCCCACAGGTCATAGGCGGCAAAATCGATAATCCAGGGGTTGATCAGCAGAACATCAGCAGCCATTATATCCTTACGCGAGTCATTGCCTGCAGAAATCGTTCCCCGCCGGCACAGAATAATGCACCCAATACTTGACAAAAGTTGTCCAGATAAACTATCCTTACCACAATACGACACTCAAACGGGAAATAAAAGAGGAAATCATGGTTACCGTCCAACTGCCCGACCGGCTATCACTCCTGTTACTGAAAGAGATGGTCATCTTTCCGCATATGGCCATCACCATTGTGGTTAAAAACCCTCAGGACATCAAGCTGCTGACGGAAATACACGATCAACACCAGCTTGTCGGCATCTGCAATCTCCGGGGCTCCGGCTCAGCTCCAGTAACCATTGAAGATATCTACCCCATCGGCACCGCCTGCCGGGTCAGCATAGTCGGCAGTGCCGCCGTGGAACAACCCGAGTTCACCCTGCAAGGGATAGCCAGAATTTCCTATCTCCGGCTGCTGGACAACCGCACACCCATAACGGCCCTTATCACTCCACTACAGGAAGCATCATCAGCGGAGACAACGGTTCTCGAGATGTTGAAAGAAAGTTCCCTGGCACTGATGAAAGCCTGTTTCGCCGCTGGCAAACCCCTGCCGGAAGCCGCCCTCAACCTGCTGGATAGCGTTGCCGATCCCGGACGTCTGGCAGACCTTATTACTATCTACCTCAACCCGGAATTTTCAGTCCAGCAGAAGGTCTTATCGCTCACTAATCACCTGGATCGGCTGAAGTTTGTCCATCGACTCTTGTCATCGGTTCACCAGCAGCTGCACGTGAAACGGGGATTTGGCACCGGTGTTGAAAAGGAGCTGGGTAAACACCAGAAGGAGCAACTGCTGCGACAGCAGATGAAAGCTATCCAGCAGGAACTGGGGGAAGACACCAATGACCTGGAAAGCCTGCGGCAAAAGATCGAGCAGGCTGAGATGATGGATTCTACCAGAGAGATCATCCTGAAGGAGTTCAACCGCCTGGGCAAAATGAACCCTTCATCACCTGACTACCACATAACGCTGACCTACCTGGAGTATTTGGTGGAAATGCCCTGGGGACGGGAAACCGTTGACAACCTGGATGTGGCCCACGCCGAACAGGTTCTCAATGAAGATCATTTTGGCCTTGAGAAGGTCAAGGACCGTATCCTGGAATATCTTGCGGTCTGCAACCTGAAAAAAGATCTCAAAGGACCCATCCTGTGCCTGGTAGGCCCGCCCGGGGTAGGCAAAACATCTTTGGGCAAGTCCATTGCCCGGGCCATGGGGCGCAGTTTTATCCGCATGTCACTGGGCGGGATGCGTGATGAGGCAGAGATTCGCGGCCACCGGAGAACCTATGTGGGCGCCATGCCCGGCAAGATTATCCAGGAACTCAAACGGGTCAAAAACCGCAACCCGGTGTTCATGCTTGACGAAATCGACAAACTTGGCAAAGACTTTCGCGGCGACCCGTCATCAGCCCTGCTGGAAGTCATGGACCCGGAACAGAACAACTCCTTCACCGATCACTACCTCAACCTGCCTTTTGACCTGAGCAAGGTGCTATTCATCACGACCGCCAACCAGCTGGACCCCATCCCGGCCCCCCTCAGGGATCGGATGGAGATCATTACCATTCCGGGCTACAGTGAAGCAGAAAAGAAAGCCATCGCCTTTCAGTATCTGGTCCCCCGACAACTGGAAAACAACGGCTTGCAGGATGACCGGATCATGTTCACCGATGAAGCGATGGATACAATCATCACCAACTACACCCGGGAAGCCGGGGTCAGAAATCTGGAAAAAACCATCGGCAAGATTTTACGTAAACTGGCCCGCAGGAAGGCCGGGGGCCAGCAAGTGGAAAAGGCGGTAACTGGCCGCAGTGTGGAAAATTTCCTCGGCCCCCGGGAATTTCACCGGGAACTGGCGGCGGTTCGGGGAAAGATCGGTGTCGTCACCGGCATGGCCTGGACGCCAACCGGCGGTGATATTATCTTCATTGAAGCAACAAAAATGAAAAGCAGCAGTCCGAAACTGACCCTCACCGGCTCCCTGGGCGAGGTAATGAAGGAGTCAGCTATCACCGCCCTGAGTCACTTACGGAGCCTTGAAGACTCCCTAGGGCTGGACGCTGAACTGTTTGCCAGCCATGACATCCATATCCATGTGCCGGCTGGATCGATCCCCAAGGACGGTCCGTCAGCCGGCCTGACCATTTTCCTTGCCTTGCTGTCACTGTTCAGCAACCACCCGGCTGATCATCAGACGGCGATTACCGGCGAAATCACTCTTTCAGGCAGGGTTTTGCCAGTGGGCGGAATCAAGGAAAAGGTCCTGGCTGCCCATCGCGCCGGCATCCACTGCATCGTCCTGCCGGCGGAAAACCTGAAACATCTGCAGGATATTCCTGCAGATGTCAAAGAGCAGATGACCTTTACCGGGGTGGATACCGTTATGGCGGCCATCCCGCTGGTTATCCCGGGGTTTACGGCCGCCGCGACGACGGCCCCGCAAATCCCGGCCACTTTTCTATAAAGCTGGTCTCCGGACTTCATCTGCCATAAAGTGTCCAGAGACAGGCCCTAGTTCATTCCCTCCAGGGGCAAACCACCGACCGGCTGAAAACGTAGTAGGGTTTGCAGCTAAAAAGGACTATGCTAAGCGAGGCACCAGGGCATAGAGTTGAGCCAGCAGGTCGGCCGTGGCATCGTGGTCAAGCCACCGGCCCCGCCCCTTTTCACCGTTGTCCGGCAGCTCCCGTTTGTCAAGCTGCCGACGGGCAATTGCCAGATCGGCATCAGAGATATTTTCGGCATCACCCGACCGTTGTTCCAGCCGGCTGGTCACCACCTCCCAGGGAACGTCACAGGAGACCACGGAAACCGGCACCTGCCGCTCGGCGGCCAGGTCATAAAAAAGCTGCCGCTGCCAGTGCTGCAGGCAGGTGGCATCAACAATGACACCGGTGGCTGGTAGATTTTCGCCCGCCAGACGAACCAGTGATTCATAGGTTTCCCTGGTTACCGCCGGGTCGTAGAGACCCGCTTCAAAACCGGCTGGTCGATGATCACCTGGCGCCACCCCCTTAAGCTCTTTGCGCACCTGGTCCGACCGCAGCAGGGAAAAACCTGACACAGCCGCCAAGCCGGCCGCCAGGTAGCTTTTGCCGCTGCCGCTGATGCCGGTCACCAGGATAAGCGACGGGGGCAACTGATATGTATAAACCGCCGCCAGCTGAAAATAGCGCCGTGCCCGGTTGGCGGCTGACTCCTTTTCGGCGGCAGACAGGGAAGGGTCGTCAAGGAGAAAACTGATGACTTTGCCGCGCACATAGGCCCGGTAGCATTTGTAGAGCGGCAGCAGCTTCAGCCCCTCCTCATCACCAAAGCAGCGGCCAAACTCCTTAAGAAAGAGAGCCGCCAGGTCATGGCGGTTATGATAGTCAAGATCCATGGCTAAAAAAGCCACATCCGCCATGACGTCAATAAGCCGGAACCGGTCATTGAACTCGATGCAGTCATAGATGTCGATATGATCACCGGCAAAGCAGATATGCTCCATGTGTAGGTCACCATGGCATTCCTTGACCATTCCCTGTTCCACCCGCCGACCGAAAAGGTCTTCATGCTCACGGAAAAACTGCTCATTGAAATCAATTATCCGCCGGTAATCAGCCTCTGTCAGACTTTTTCCGAGATATTTCTCCGTCTGCTCAAAATTTTCCCGGATATTAAAAGACACCGTCTCCAGGGTGCCGAACGTACCGTCACCGATCACCCTTGCCTGACGATAGAAGGCCGCCAGCATCTCAGCAAGCTGCTGCAGATGCTCAGGCCGCAGCTCTCCCCTGGCCAGGAGCTGCTTCATCATCCGGTCTTCAGGAAGCCGCTGCATCACCACCGCATACTCCACCGGCTGTTCTGAACCACCATAGAAAAAACCATTCTCCCGCTTGACGATGGGTTCCACCCGCAGGTAAACATCCCGACTCAGACGGCGGTTCAGGCGCAGTTCCTCCTGGCAGAAGTGATGCCGCTGCTCCAGACTGGAATAATCGATAAAACCAAAATCCACCGGTTTTTTGATTTTGTACACCAGCTGATCGGCAATAATCACCCAAGAAATATGGGTCTGCAGCAGCTCAATGTTTTCCGGAACCGGATCATAGCGATCGGGACGCAGAAGATCAGTAATCATCGGGGGTAAGACAGCTTCATGACCCATGGACAGATCCTTTCATCATCACCCGGCAGAAAGGGAAGGCAGACCTCGCAACCCGGCCGGAAAGCAAAAACGGTTTATGGTTTAAGGACTTTTTGACTACCCTCCACCACAAACCGCATACCATTTTTAACTATATTACCGCGTAAAGCGATGCGGCGCAACTTCCAGCCGGCCCCTATTGGGACAAGCTGCAAATCAGGAGAGGGGAGGGTTGATCAGGTACTGCTCGTTGAGTCCGGCAGTTTGCTGGTCGGCAATCATTACCCGGCGACCGTCGATCCGCAGGCGACCGGCACAGAATAAACGGACAGCTTCGGGATAGATCCGGTGCTCGCAACGGAGGATGCGGGCCGCAAGGGAATCTTCATCGTCATCGGGCAATACCGGAACCACGGCCTGGATAACAATTGGCCCATGATCAACCTGGGCATCAACAAAGTGTACGGTACAGCCGGCAAACCTGGTTCCGTAGTCAAAAGTCTGCCGCTGGCCGTGGGTCCCGGGGAAAGCTGGCAGCAGGGCCGGATGGATATTAAGTATCCGCCCGGGAAACGCATCAATCAACACCGGGGTGATAACCCGCATGAAACCGGCCAGACAAACCAGATCCACCCCCGCCGCCTGCAAGGCGGCAACCAGAGCCCGGTCGTATGCCTGCCGGCTTGGATAATCAGTATGACGGAGAACCACGGTCGGGATGCCATGACTGGCGGCCCGGGTCAAGCCATAGGCATCGGGATCATTGCTGATTACCAGGACAAGCTTCCCTGCTATCGTCCCCGCCGCCACCGCATCGATGATCGCCTGCATATTGCTGCCGCTGCCGGAAATCAGGATTCCTATGGCAACCATACTTCAACTCCCTGAAGATCGACGATCGTCAATAAAAACAATGCCCGGCTGGTCAGCTTCCCGTTTACCGATTTCACCGATGAGATAGCACGTTTCCCCCAAAGCCTCGGCCCGGGAGATAACCTCTTCCACCTCGCCGGGAGGAACGATAACGGCCATGCCAATACCACAATTGAAGGTGGCCAGCATCTCCTTATCATCAACACCGCCAGTACGGCTGATCAGGGAGAAAATCGGCGGCCTTTCCCATGACGTCGTTCTGACAATCGCCTGACACCTTTGCGGCAGGATACGGACAATGTTATCCCGCAGGCCTCCGCCGGTGATATGGGCCATCCCCTTGACGGAAAAATCACGGATCAGGTTCAGCAGTGTTTTGACGTAAATGCGGGTTGGCCTGAGCAGCTCTTCACCCAGCGTACAGCCCAGCTCTTCAACCACCGAATGAATAGCCTGCTCGTCTTCACCCAGAAGAACCTTGCGGGCCAGGGAGTAGCCGTTGCTGTGCAGGCCGCTGGCTGCCAGACCGATAATGCAGTCGCCCACGGTAACACTGGAACCGTCAATGACCTGCTCCTTTTCAACAATACCAACACCAAAACCAACCAGTTCATAGTCACCCGGCGGATAAAAACCAGGCATCTCCGCCGTTTCTCCACCCACCAGGGAGCAGCCGGCTTCCTGGCACCCCCGGGCAATTCCGGCAACAATGGCGGTCGCCTGATCATTATCAAGCGTGCCCATGGCCATATAGTCAAGAAAAAAGAGGGGTTCAGCCCCCTGGACAACGATATCATTCACCACCATGGCAACCAGATCGATGCCGATCGTGTCATGCTTGTCCATTTGAAAAGCGATCTTCAGCTTGGTACCAACCCCATCGGTGGAGGAAACCAGCACCGGGCTGTCGTATTTATCCTTGCGCAAAGAAAAGAGTGCTCCAAAACCGCCCAGATCATTCAAGACTTCCGGACGGAACGTGGCTTTGACCATGGGAGCAATATTTTTTACAAACTGATTGCCGGCTTCCACATCAACGCCGGCATCCTTATAAGTCGTTCTTTTTCCTGACATCGTTAGTTCCATTCCTTTCAGCACTATCACATCTCAGCCGAGATTTCCCCGACGAGAGCTAGCAAAAGACGGTGAAACACCTATCGTAACCCTCGTAAAATGTCAATTCTTACTTTTATTCCTGGCACTCCGAAAGCAGGATGTTTACTGTCTGCTGAGCCCCTTTATCACCGTTGCGAACGACAACCTGGTCAACCAGACATGTACCGTCAGGAACAACGACTGTGCTGCCAAGAATCGAGCGGACCACCCGACAGCCTCGGCCAATGGTGACTTCCGGCCAGACAATCGCATCCTCCAACATCGTCTGATTCCCCACCCGGCAGCGGGGACCCACCACTGTGGCCCCCTGCAGAACAGCATCTTCAATGGCTGCCTGAGAATCAACCAGGGGAAAAACAGGTGGATGACCCAGCAGGGAAATTGCCAGCTGAGGTTGCCGGCTGAGGTCTTGATGCACCTCAAAATAGTCGGCAAAACTGCCGAGATCCCGCCAATACCAGCTGTCGGCAGGCATGATGAAAGCGGCAATTTCCTCCCGCTGATTACGCAATACCCATTGATAGGCATCAACAAGAGAGAGAAAATCAGCCCCCTGAAGAAAAGGGAAAAGGCGCGGGGAACATATCTGAATACCGGTATAGGCCAACAGCTGCCGGCTGCCGGCCGCGCTGGCACTCTCGGGTTCGAATGACACCACCTGTTGGTTATCAATCAACACGCTGTTAAAGCGCGGATGGTCATGGAAAACCATGGTGACCAGGGGGTTTTGCCGTCGGTGGAAAGCGATCACCGGTGCCAGGTCCAGATCGGTTACCACATCACTGTTGACCGTGACAAAAAAATCCCCAACCAGCCGGGAAGCGGCGTTCCTGATGCCGCCACCGGTGCCGAGAATAGCTTCCTCATGGAGGAAGGAGGTCCGGTGCCGCCAAGGGGAAGCGGCAAGGAAATCCCTTACCTGAGGGCTCAGATGGTGGCCATTGACAACAGCATGACCGGCACCATTCTTAAAAAGGTGCCGGAGAACAATGTCCAGCAGGGGTTGATTGGCCACCGGGACAAGCGGTTTAGGTCTCTGCAACGTCAGGGGCCGCAGTCGGGTGCCATATCCGGCTGCCAGAACCATTGCCGACCAGCCGTTCATGCACGTTCTCCAGCAAAATTTTTCCGATGGTTATTTAACGACACCACTGCTACCCCCCGTTTTGTTCTCCTACAGGCTACCCAAATTCGGCGGAAAAAGCAACTGCTGTTGAACCTACAGCCGCCGTTTCCCGATCAATGCCGACCCCCATCATTCAAGAACAAACCATTGGCATTTCCATTTGCGAAAAGCATGGGGAAATGGTATGGATATTTGTTCATACATTCAAGCAAATCCATGGCATGACGGCCTGCAAGGAGACCATCGACCAATGAAAAAGCATTCGCATACAGACATTCCCGAATTGCGCATGATCGCCTGGGAAACCACCAGAAGCTGCAATCTTTCCTGTATTCACTGCCGGGCCTCGGCTGAAAAGGGACCCTATGAAGGTGAACTGGATACCAAGGAAGCCTTGGCTTTTCTGGATACAGTGGCCTCGTTCAGCAAACCGGTTATCATCCTCACCGGCGGTGAGCCTTTATTGCGTCATGATATTTATGAACTGGCCGCCTACGGCACCAAACTTGGTCTGCGGATGGTGATGGCCACCAACGGCACCTTGGTGGATGAAAGCAGCATCAAAAAAATGATTGATAGCGGCATCCAACGGATGAGCGTCAGCCTTGACGGCTCCACGGCCGCCAGCCATGATGCTTTCCGCCAGGTTCCAGGTGCCTTTGAGGCTTCCCTGAAAGCCCTCGAGATCGCCAAAAAAGCCGGTTTGGAATACCAGATCAACACCACCATTACCAAGATCAACCTGGAGGAGATCCCGGCCATTCTCGACCTGGCTGTCTCGCTGGGAGCGGTGGCCCACCACATCTTTCTCCTGGTTCCCACCGGCCGGGGCAAGGCGTTGGAAGAACAGGAAATTCCACCGGAGCAGTATGAAAGCACGTTGAACTGGTTCTACGATCAGCGGGACAAGGTTCCCCTGCAATTGAAAGCCACCTGCGCCCCCCACTATTACCGGATTCTTCGGCAGCGTTCGAAAGAGGAGGGCAAGACCGTCACCTTTGAATCCCACGGCCTCGATGCGGTCACCAGAGGATGTCTGGGAGGGGTTGGCTTCTGTTTCGTCTCCCATACCGGCGACGTCCAGCCCTGCGGCTACCTGGAAGCACTGGCCGGCAATATCAGAGAAACTAATTTTCGCGACATCTGGGAAAAATCGGCCGTCTTTAGCCGCCTGAGAAACTTCAACGCCCTCGAAGGCAAATGCGGCCTCTGTGAGTACAAGCGGGTCTGCGGCGGCTGCCGAGCCAGAGCGTATGAGATCACCGGCAACTACATGGCCGAGGAGCCCTACTGCACCTACGAACCCAAAAAGGCAGCGGCTGGAAAACAGTGAAATTCACCCTGCTCATCATTCTTGCTTTTGGCGGCCTGATCGGCACCCTGGTACCGGCTTTTCCCGGCACCGGTCTGATCTTTGCCGGAGCGCTCGTTTATGCCATCCTCAGCGGATTTACGGTCATCGGCGTGAAAGCCCTGGTGATTCTGTTGATCATGACCTTAATCGGCGCCATCGGCCAGTACGCTCTGACCAGCTTCGGCGCCAAAAGCATGGGGGCCAGCCGGTATGGCATCATCGGTGCCATTATCGGCTTTTTCATCGGTCTGTTGTTTATCCCCCTGCCCGGCGGATCGCTGCTGGGCGCTTTCGCCGGCGCCTTCTGCTGTGAAATGGGCTTCGCCCTGAAGACCGAACGCGAAAGCCTCAAAGCCGGAGTGGGAGCGGTGATCGGGGCAATGGCCAGTTTTCTTTTTGAATTCTTTATCGGTCTGGCCATGGTTATCTACATTTTTTCCCTTCTCTGGCCGCACCTTCAGCCACCCCAAGGGGTCGGTCCGACCCTGGAAGTCCTCCACCACAGCTTGCAGCCTTTCGTACTCCTCCAAGGCTGGCTGACAGGCTGACAAAAGACGATGAGCCCTGCCAGGATGCCGCATCCATGAAGAATACCACTAGCAAAACAGAACTCTGTGAGGTGCTTCATTTAGCCGCAACAGGGAAAGAGCAGATCAGCAGAGAACTCATTGTAGAAGAACCTCTACTGATCAGGCTTAATGGCAGCCCCTACACGGTTATCATGAGGACGCCGGGGGATGAGCTCGGGCATGCCGCGGGCTTCTGCCTGACTGATGGCATTATTGAGAGCATGGCTGATGTTGCTACTATCGGGCACTGCACTGACCTGGATCCCAACGTGGTGGAAATCCGCCTTTCCCCTGCACGGGAGGGCCAGGCAAAAGAGATTATCTCAAGGCGGGGATTCATCAGCCAGACCAGCTGCGGCATCTGCGGCCGGGAACTGGTCAAGGAGATACTACAGGACCTCAAGCCGATTGTCGATGACACCTGCATCCCATTCACAAAGGTGGTCGCCGGCTTTGACCTGCTGGGGGCAAGCCAGAACTACTACGGCAACACCAGAGGATCGCATGCGGCAATCCTGTGCGACCAGGATATGAACCTGATTGCCAGCGCCGAAGATGTGGGCCGGCACAACGCCATGGACAAGGCGATCGGCACAGCCCTCATGAGGAGGACCCTTGGGGAGGTCAAGATTGCCGTAGTCTCCTCACGATTGAGCTACGAACTGGTGCAAAAAGCTGCCAGGGCAACAATCCCCATACTGCTAAGCCTGTCCAGGCCAACCTCGCTAGCGGTGGATACCGCCAAACAGCTTGCCATGACCCTTGCCTGTTCCGACAAAGAGGGCGGTCTTTTGGTTTTTTGCAACCGGGAAAGGCTGCAGGCGTAATGTTCGTACCGGCAAAAAATTGTTGCAACGTTTAAAAACGTTCCCTGCCTCCCCCAAAATGATGGAATGAAGCATCAGGACGTCCTCCTTGCTGAAAAGAAAAACTACCGGGCATCAGAAAATAGCTGAACAGAAATCATGCACTTCAACAGTTAGAGCAACAAGGACACAAAACAATGAAAGCATTGATTATCTATTTTTCCCAAACGGGCAATACGCTTACGATTGCGGAGAATATCCGCGATGGCATCATGGCTGCCGACAGCCGGTGCGACATGGCAACCCTGAGAAATGCTGAAACAAAGTCATTATCAGGTTACGATCTCGTAGGCATTGGGGCGCCGGTATTCTGGTACAAGGAACCCAGCAACGTCCGGGATTTCATCAAATCGCTGTCACCACTGAACGGCCAGCACTGGTTTGTTTTCTGCACCCACGGCAACATCATCGGCAACTACTTCCCTTCAGTAGCGGAAAAATTGCGGACCAAGGGGGCGACCGTCATCGGCTTTCACAATACCTATGCAAACATCACCGTTCCCTTTTATCCGCGACCGAGCTACACCTCGGGACATCCGGATGCCATTGATTTTGAGCAGGCCAAAGACTTCGGCAAAGAAATCATCAAACGCAGCCTGGAAATCGCCCATGGCGCCAGCGATCTCATCCCTGAAGCCGGTCCGGTTTCATCCGAGGAATGGATTGAAGAAGGCAAGGCTTTGACCGAGGAGATCGTAAAGCAGTTCATGCCAACGTTCAGCATCAACACCGAAACCTGCATCCAATGTCACGCGTGCGAGGAGAACTGCCCGGTACAGGGAATTGATATTAGCGCTGAGCCACCCCGCATTCAGGAACCGTGCATGTACTGCTGGCGGTGCGCAACCATCTGCCCGACTCTTTCGGTGGAAGCTAACTGGGAACCGTTGGTGGCCATGGCACCGAAAAATTATGCCCGCTACAAAAAAGAACTTGATAAAGTTGCTGCACGCGGCGGATTTCGTTGGCTGGTTGATCCGGAAAGCATCAACGTGGATGATCCGCTGTACAAACAACGTCAACGTGAAATCAGCAGGGAAAAGTCCTCTGCCAACAGCGGAAAGGGTGATTGAAGCATTGTAGCTGCTAAAAGCTCTGCCATGGCAGACTAACTATGGGACATCACGGGAAGATATTCTCTCAATGACAGCAAGCTCAGCTGGGTTGTCATTTCAAAATGATTTCAATCCGACTGTTTTGCTGCCGACCTTCCACTGTCTCGCTTGACGCCACCGGACGATAATGTCCAAACCCTGTAGCTGACATCCGTTCAGGGGCAATACCAACGCCATCATGAAGAAACCGTACCACCGTCGTTGCCCGCAGAGCAGACAACTCCCAGTTGTCGGCATACTTTGCTTTTGACTTCAGTGGACGATTGTCGGCATGTCCCTCCACCTGAATGTGAGTATATTTTTCCTGCTTCAATAATCCTTCGAGATCTTTCAGCTTCTTTTTCCCTCCTGCACTCAATATGTCACTTCCGGGTTGAAACAAAAGGTTGTTCAGGAAAACAAGCTTATCGAATAGCAGGGTTGAGGATACCTGTGAATTTTGCGCGGCAACCTGTTCCTTTATGTTCTTCTGCAATGTCTGGTTCTCGTCATCAAACAATCGAATAACCGTTTCCTGCAGGGAAATAACCGTTTCTTTCTTCCTGATCGTTTGATTTAACTCCTCAACCTTCTGATAGAGAAAGTTGTTTTCATCATGCAACTGATTTGCTTTGTGCTGCAGTTCAGACTGTTCCTGTTTCGAGAGTTCAAGGGCCCGTTGAAGGTTGCAGGATTGTATCTCGCTTTTCGAAAGTTGCTCCTGCGTAGTGCGAGCGGTAATAAATGGGACTTGTGAGGCGCAACCCCACATACATAATAAACAGATGCAGCATACCCACGATCCAAGTCTGTCAAGCATTTTCATCCCTCACGGAAACACCCTGAAACCATAGTTCAACACTCCATCAGCCTTGAAAAACGAAAAGACAGGCACTTGAAGGATTACGACAACCACTTAAAAAGTTTGCGGCAGTTAAGTTTTCAAAATGTTATCCGATATATATCGAATAACATCTGACAGACAAAGGAAATCAAGCGTGGCAAACGATAAGCAACACAAAAAAACAGTACCATTTGATGCGTCACAAGACCGGTTAAGGGAGGCTGAAGCAATATCATAACATGGTGGCAGTTACATTATCCTACTTTTCACAACCGATCACCATTATAAAGATAACAGAGAGCACTATACTGCTCTCTGCGGCTAACTACAGACACTAACACCCTATTCGTCATATTGACATATAAATTTATATCTTTTCTGACATTAAAGGGAATCTCTCATTTTGCTTCTAATACGTAGTCATCATCCTTGCCGCAGTAACACCTAATATGCACACCAGCCTACCTATCTCTCAACAAAAAATAAATCCGGATAGCGGTCTGGCTATCAGGGGCAAATCCAATCGCCGGGACGCCGGCTCATCGTTTAAAGTCACTATCCAGAAAAAATTATTAGTAAGACTTGTCGTTGCCGGCACTATCATTTCCATTATCCTTGCATCGACAGTACTTTTCATTGAGCTGCAACGGCTTGGTCAGATGGTCAACAACCGTGCCAGCAAAATAGCCACCCGCTTCAACGCCGAAGTTCGTCACCTGCTGGATGACCAAAAACTGGGAGCAAAACGAGCACTTCGCAATAAACTCAAGGCATTGTCCATCGCCGGCAAAATGAACCTGGGGATGGGACACGTCATCTATGCGGGAATTTATGACCTTGATGGCAATCCAATTGTCATCGAAAGGGATGCCCTCTGTACCTATAAAAATACCGTTGATGATATCATGTCATCGTTAGACCACCAGATGCCCAAAACCCCCCGAAAATATCACAAATATAGAACTATTAACGGGAAACCCCATATTCAGCTCACGTATCCCCTCACCAACAGCAGCGGAAATCAAGCAGCTGTTATTGAAGGCCTTTTTGCCGTCTCCGGTAAAACCATTGACGAGGTCGTGAGGCGAATTTTGCGGACGGCCTTTGAAGCCATCAGCATTGTGATGCTGACCACGCTGATTCTTTATCCAATTATCACAACACTCATCAGGCGGTTGTCAACACTCACAGACAGTCTTCTGCAGGCAAATATCGAAACCCTGAGGGTTCTTGGTAGCGCTGTTGCCAAACGGGATAGTGATACTGATATACATAACTACCGAGTTACCATCTATTCGGTAAAGCTGGCTGAAGCCCATGGTCTGCATCACAACGTGATTCAAAAACTGATTAAAGGCGCCTTTCTGCATGATGTCGGCAAAATTGGGGTCAGTGATCAGATATTGCTGAAACCCGGCAAATTGACAGCACATGAGTTTGAGACAATGAAGCTTCATGTCAACTACGGCATCGATATTATCAGACATTCCGAATGGCTAAAGGATGCCTCGGACGTAGTCAGACATCATCACGAACAATTTGCCGGCGGTGGGTATCCTGCCGGTCTGACGGGTGATTCAATCCCAATCACTGCTAGAATTTTTGCCATTGCGGATGTTTTTGATGCCCTGACATCCAGTAGACCCTACAAGGAGCCGATGCCTTTTGAAGATGCAATGGAAATTTTAGCAGATGGACGCAACAACCATTTTGACCCATCCCTCCTTGATACATTTACCACTATCGCAAAATCCCTTTATGAGGAGGTTTCAAGGTGTAATGACCAAACCCTGCACCAAAAGCTTGAATCCATAACTCGCCAGTATTTCTCCAAGGAAATGTACAGCAAATCCTGACAGCAACCAGCTATTCGGAAAACTAAAAGGAAGAAGAACAAAGGAAAGTAGGAAGGGGATAGGGGTGAACGCTGCTGATGAAGGTTAAGGCACGGGCAAACAAAGTTTGCCCGTGCCTGATGATCCCTGACAAAAATGTTCAGGCAAACAACTCGGCCGTCCGCCGCAGGCGCTCCACCACCCGCTGCTGACCGATGGTCTGCAGGATATCAAAAAGCCCCGGACCTTTAAGCTGACCGGTAACCACCGTCCTGATGCCGTTAATCAGCACCCCGGCCTTGACATCCAGCTCCTCAATCAATTCCCGCACTACCCGCTCGGTCTCTTCCACTGAAAAATCGGTCAATGCAGCAAACCGCTCACCCACCAGCGGCAGCCACTCTTTCAGCTGCGGCTGCTTCAGCAGATTCTTGCTCAAGGCTTTTTCCTCAACGGTGAACTCATCGGCAAAATAGGGCCGTCCAAGAGTGGCAAAATCGGTAAGAAAATGGAAACGGTCACGGATCAGCTCAAGGGTCTGTAAAAACCATTCATGACGTTCACCGGCAAATTCCGGCTGCCAGAGAGTGGTTTTTTCCAGCTCCTGCCTGACATGGCGCTCCAGCTCAGCCACCGGCATGGTCCGCAGATAGTGGGCGTTCATACTGATCGCCTTGGGGTCGGTAATAAATTTCGGATCGTCCTTCTGGACGTTGAAAACTGAGTTGGCCCGGTTTATCCCTTCCAGGCTGAAAGCCTCGATCAATTCTTCCTGACTGAAAAACTCCCGCGATTCAGGGTTTGACCAGCCTAGCAGGACAAGGAAATTGACCAGCGCCCAGGGCAGGAAACCGTGGTCCCGGTAGAAATGGACCGCCACCAGTTCCCCGTGGCTGCGCTTGGAGATTTTTGCCCGCTTGGGGTCCAGGGTCAGGGACATGTGGGCAAACTTCGGCACCGGCAGTCCAAGGGCCTGGTAGATGAGAATCTGTTTCGGTGTATTGGCCAGGCCATCCTGGCCTCGGAGGACATGGCTGATGCGATCCCGGGCATCGTCAACGGCATTGGACAGCACGTAGAGCGGCTGGCCATTGGAACGGACAATGACAAAATCCTCAATGTCAACATATTTTTTCTCGACCCGGCCGTAGACCAGATCATCAAAGACCACCGCCCCCTCGCCGTGAGGCACTTTCAGGCGGATGGTATAGGGCAGCCCGACCGCCTCTTTGGCAGCCACCTCCGCCGGACTCAAACCACGGCAGGTGCCGTCATATTTCAGATCAAGTTTCTGCGCCTGGGCTGCTTCCCGTTTCTCCTCCAGCGCCTCCCTGGTACAGAAGCATTTGTAGGCATGACCGCTTGTCAGCAGCTTCTGCGCCGCCAGACGATGCTCCTCGCCGAACTGGGACTGGAAATAGGGCCCTTCATCCCAGGTGACCCCCAGCCAGTTCAAACCATCAAGGATGCCCTGGATCGATTCTTCCGTCGATCGCTCGGCATCAGTATCCTCGATCCGCAGAATCAGCTTGCCGCCGGTCTTTTTGGCATAGAGCCAGTTGTAAATTGCCGTCCGGGCACCACCAATGTGAAGATAACCGGTGGGGCTGGGGGCAAACCGCAATCGTACTTCCTGATCCATGATCAATATCCTCTTTTTATCAAGTAACGGGAAAGCCGCTGCGGTCAAGGAACAAGCCCGGCAACTCTTTTTCCCCAGTGCCGGTGGATTACCATGATTCACCGATGATTGCAAGCAGCCAAAAAGCAGCACCCTCTCATAACGGAAAAACCTGGGATTGCTGAATCCCAGCAGAACGCATTGGCTCGATCCAGAATACCGATTGTCCATACACGGCTCACAATTCTGCCCCTGAAAGCAAACGTTTTCATAATTAACTAAAATATGCTATGGGTTTTCCGCTATGAGCCTTATCAGTCTGAATACTGTTTCCATCGCCTTCGGAGGCCCCATGTTGCTCAACGCTGCCAGCTTGCAGATCGAGCCGGGGGACCGCGTCTGTCTGCTCGGCCGCAACGGTGCCGGAAAGTCAACCCTGCTGCGCATCATCAATGGTGAACTGCCGGTCGATGACGGTGAAATTATCCGTCGCCAGGGGCTTAAAACAGCGCTGCTGCCGCAGGAATTTCCCAGTAATCAATCCGGTTCGGTACACAGTTTTCTTCAGCGAACGGCACCGGATGCCGTCACCCTCGCACAGGTCATCAGCCAGCTCGAGCTGGACCCTGATGAACAGCTGCAGACCCTGTCCGGTGGTATCAAACGGCGCGTTTTGCTGGCTGCAGCCCTGAGCCATGACCCAGACCTTCTGCTGCTTGACGAACCAACCAACCACCTGGATATTGCCGCCATCCAGTGGCTGGAAGAATTCCTCCTGCGGCTGCGGAAAACCCTGATCTTCATCAGTCACGATCGAACCTTTGTGAGAAAACTCGCCACCCGGGTTGTTGAGGTCGACCGCGGCCGCCTGCAGGACTATCGCTGCAGCTATGACCACTATCTCTCCCGCCGCGACGACGTCCTCAATGCTGAGGAGAAAGCCTGGGCCCGGCTGGACCAGAAGCTTGCAGAGGAAGAGGTCTGGATTCGGAAAGGAATCAAGGCCCGCCGCACCCGCAACATGGGTCGGGTTCGTGACCTGTTGAAATTGCGTGAAGAACGACGCCAGCGCCGCGAACGGGCCGGTCTGGTCCACCTGCAGATCAGCACCGGTGAGCGCAGCGGCCAGATGGTCATGGAGGCCAAACACCTCCATTTCAGCTATGCCGACAAACCGATCATCAACGATGTGAACCTGCGGCTTATGCGCGGCGATCGAATCGGCCTGGTCGGCCCGAACGGCAGCGGCAAAACGACCCTCATCAGACTGCTGACCAAAGAACTGCAACCCACCGCCGGCAGCCTGCGCCACGGCACCAACTTGCAGATTGCCTACTTCGATCAGTTGCGCAATCAGCTGGATGAAGAACGCACGGTCATGCAGAATATCGCTGGCGATTATGACCAGGTGCTGATCAACGGCCAGTCACGCCATATCTACAGCTACCTGCAGGATTTCCTTTTCACCCCGGACCGCGCCCGCACCCCAGTCAAGTTGCTCTCCGGCGGCGAAAAAAACCGCCTGCTGCTGGCCAAGCTGTTTACCCGACCGGCCAATCTGCTGATCCTCGATGAACCAACCAACGATCTTGACATGGAAACCCTTGACCTGCTTGAGGAATTGCTGCTCGATTATCCCGGCACGGTGCTGCTGGTCAGTCATGACCGTAGTTTTCTCAACGATGTGGTCACCAGTTTACTAATCTTCAGCGGCCAGGGCCGGGTTGAAGAGATCATCGGGGGCTATGATGACTGGCTGACGGTGAAATTGGCAGAGGAAAAACCCCAGAGGCAGGAGAAGCGCAAACCGGCACGGCAGAAAGAACGACCTCGCAAGCTCAGTTTCAAAGAAAAACACGAGCTTGAAGAACTGCCGAAAAAAATAGAAACATTGGAACTCGAACAGGTTGACCTGCATGGAAAGCTGGCCGACCCGACCCTCTATCAGCAGGGAGACGGTGCCCTGATCAGCCGGTTTCAGGCAAGACTGCAGCAAATCGAAGTTGAGCTGGAAAGCGTCTACCAACGCTGGGAAGAGCTTGATCG
Source organism: Candidatus Anaeroferrophillus wilburensis (assembly GCA_016934315.1). Taxonomy (NCBI): domain Bacteria; class Deltaproteobacteria; order Candidatus Anaeroferrophillales; family Candidatus Anaeroferrophillacea; genus Candidatus Anaeroferrophillus; species Candidatus Anaeroferrophillus wilburensis. Next base: position 69,318 of record JAFGSY010000020.1, read on the forward strand.
GCTGACAGAGTAGCCGGCGCAAACATTTTGCTCTACAGAGCCGGCAGCATCCCACTCCAGGAATATGACTTCGGCTCTAATCTGCCGGCCCTGGGGTCACTAACAGACCTTTGTGGCATGTAACTATCCACTTTTACTTTTACAACAATCGTAATGGAGGTAACAATGAGTATCCGAATGGTCGCGGTGGTTTTTATCCTGTCATTTTCACTCGGTGCCGGCTCGGCGTTGGCACAACCGAATCTCAATCCCGGCAAATGGGAGATTTCAACTGAAACGGAGATGACCGGCATGGGCAATATGAAGATGCAGCCGCAAACCCATGTTCAGTGTCTGACCGAGGAGGATCTTGTTCCCCAGAACAAAGAAGCATCCAATGAATGCCAGGTATCCGACATCCAACAACACGGCGATACGGTGTCCTGGAAAATTACCTGCTCAGGACAAGGTGGCCAAATGATCGGAACCGGGCAAGCCACCTACCGCGGTGATACCATGTCCGGCACCATGGATATGGAAATCAGCGGCACGGGCATGCGGGTAAAAAACATCTTCCGTGGACGGAGAATCGGAGATTGTGATTCATCGGAAACAAACCGGACGTCTCAACAGCCGACCCGGCAAACTGCTCGTCAGGAGCCGGCGGCAGATACAAGCATTCTTGCAGAAGATGCCAAGGATGTGGGCAAGGCTGCCAGAGATGAAGCCAAACAATCCACCATTGATGAGGTACGTGAAGGTGTCCGCGGTCTTTTCAAGGGAGTTTTCAAATAAAACCCGGCACCCTGGAAAACAGGAGACCCCGGGAGGTGACGGCGCCAACCGTTTCTCCATTATCCCGTTCCGAGCTGTAAAAAAAGAGGGGAGCCCAACATGGTCTCCCCTACTACGTCATCGATGGTTCTTGTGCCGGCAATCATTGACCCACAGGCTGATTGTCAACCACCAGGACATCCTGTTCACCGAAGACAGCCAAAGAAACTTTTATCCTGGCGCAAGCGTCGCTCCCTGGAACAAAGGGGAGGAACCCCTCATGACTTCTGCCAATCTGGAGACCGCTGAGAATGCTAATGGCTGCCGCAGCCACAGTCGCCATCATCGCCATGGTGACCGCAGCCGGCCATCATCGCCATGCCCTTGATGATTTCCCGCTGGCTGGCGGGTCCGACGGCATCAACATGGACCTGTAGATAAAAGATCTCCTGGCTGGCAGGCAAGGGCAGCCGCGGTAACATGAGATGTTGAAAATAGGGTGCCAGCCGCTCCCTTGAAAGCCGGATCATAAAGGTGTCGCCCACCACTTTACCCATCAGATCCTGCTCAAAGGGAGTCAACCCTTTGGAGCCCAGGCTGACAATGAATTCCAGCGGCACCGTCACCGGCAGACCCTCATCATCCTCATTCTTCTTCACGATCAGGGACAGAATCACTTTCTGCAGCACTTCAACCATTGCGGGGAACTTTCCCATATCAGTTACCTCTCTTCTGTTATAATTTGCAATCTTCATCACCATCCGTTCGCGCTTCCAGGGCCAAGGCCGCCTGCTGGTAGCAGAGGGCGGCCTGCGAAAGATCGTCCGCCAGGGAAAAACAGACTGCCGCACTGAGGTAGTCCCCTTCCCGCAGCAGCTTTTCGGCCCGCAGACCAAAGATTTCCTTCTCCCGATCTTCACCTCCAGCCGGAACGCCGGCTGTCTCTTCCGGCTGGCGCTCCGTTGACAGTGCCGACTGGCCGGCAAGCAACTCCTGCTGCACCAGGGTCTCCTCGTCAACTTTGGGGACCGGTCCCTCACCCGGCGGCATTGTCCAGGTCAATGGCGGCAGGGCCGCCGCTGGCCGCAGGGCGAGCCTCACCGACGGCCGGCCGATATCGGCCACCAGAAACCGGGAAAGAGGAAAGAAAGCATCTTCGGGAACTTCAAAACATTGCGCACCAGTCAACAGGGTGACTACCTGATCCTTAAGATCGAGAACCTCAGCCAGCACCGACCAGGAAAGCTCAGGCACCAGCTTTTCAGCCAAAGGAATATAGAGGTTGCTCTCCCGGACCCGACGCAGAGGGATGCCGAACGGTACCGCAACAAGAGATCTGCCATCGCCCAGCAACACCCCATGGTCCACGCCGTAAAACAGCCGCAAATCATCAAAAACCATCGGCGGCAGGCGGTAGAGCAGTCGCCGTACCCACGCCATCTCCTCGGCGTCCAGCACTATGGCCGCCGGGCTGTGGTGCGTACCTAAATCAGGCACCAGGAGCAAAGGAATCTCCAGTTGCAGATCCTGTGCAGTTATGGGTAAAGCGGCGTCCGTGACGGCGGCAGACAGACCTCGGACAAGCAGATCGTCGCCGGCAAAAAATGGCGGTGCCGGCACAATGCATCGACTGGCAGCCTCCTGGCCGCCCGGTACGATCACCAGGCAGTCGGCGGGAAAAACACCCAGCAGATGCTCGGCATTGCCAGGAAGTGCCTGGTTCCAGGGCACCAACAGCTTCCGGCTGCCGCCGCCAGCTGCCAGACGCAACACCTGGCAGAAAGGCAGGCTGCTCAGATAAGCGATGACATTTGCCGGCAGAATCTTTGTTTCATCCTCCTGTCGGCCATCCTCAAGGTGAAAAACAACCTGCCTGGCGCCCTGCTGGTCAGTGAAGCGGGCCAGACGGTACGCAAGCCGGTGGCGGCGGCAGTAACGGGCCAGCAGACGATAGTAAGCCTGAGGAGCCAGCACGAATGATTCACCCAGGGCCACCGGCTGCGAATCGGCAACCGGTACGCAATGCAGGAGCAGTTCATCCAACGGCAGCGGTGCAAGTTCGCGGGCCGGAATGTGGTACTGCCCGGTTTCATCAGCCAGCATCAGTGTTTCAAGGGCAACCGGACCGGCAACTGTATCATACCCCCGGGGAGCCTGCCGGTCACGGTAGCAGATAAAATGCTGCTCCTGGCCCACATAAAGACGACCGTTGCTGTGTGCCGCAGCAGCCGCCAGCCAGTCAAAAAACCGGGAGAAGCCGGACCATTCCCGATCCGGGGTGCTGACCCTGACCAGGTATCCCCGCCGGTGCAACAACCTCATCACTGTCACCCGGCCGGCCAGCGGTACTTCCTCACTGATGGTGGTCAGCAGGCTGAGGAGTCGCGGGTCCACCACCTCATCTCCCCCAGCCTCGGGACTGCACAGCGTGATGAGTCCCTCATGCCCCACCAGGATATGCCGCTGATCGACAAAAAGTCCCGGATAGGTCGGCTCGGTGCCGATGCTGCTCGGCCGGGCGGTCACCGCGGAAGACTGCCGAAAATGGGCCAGCGCCCCTCCCCCGGCATTGCCGGCAGACATCCCGGCATACAGCTGATGGACAGTACAGTAATCCGTTCCCGGCACCGAGGGATTGCTGCACCGCCGGTCATCCGACAGCATGTATGTGCATTGATTCATCGATCTACTCACCCAGCAGTTCCCACTCGGCACTACGGATTTCCAAAGCGGCAATCAGTTGCTGATTATCCCGCACCGCCGCCAGATAATCCCGGACCGCCCGCCGCCGTTCACTGTTCAGCCGGGCACCGTAGCAGGCCAGGGCCTGTTCATAGCCAACCTGGAGCAGGTCGTAACGGTTGACGGTTTTGCCAAACCAACCCAGCAGCTCCCAGCAGCGGCCGGTTTTCAACGGCGGCCACTGAGGATCAAGTTCAGCGAGCATTGCCCGCGCTTCACGATATAGCAACCTGCACCGTTTGGCGGCCGTTTCCTGCAGGATCAGGCAGGCGGCCGTCCCCAGCCGGGAAGCTATCCGACTTTCCGGATCATCACGCTCAGGCGGTTCCAGCACCGATTCAAAACAGCGCAACGCTTCACTGATCCGACCGGCATCTACCAGGAGGAATGCCGCGGCAAGGAGCCTGCCTCCCTGCCGGCAGGACGCCGCCGCCCGCTCTCCAGATCCCGCTTTCAGCCAGCAGGATGCGGCAGCCGACCATTCTTCCTGCCGTTCAAACAATGCGGCGGCCCGCTGCCACAACAAGGGCGCAGCTACAGCTGACAAGGTCATACGGCCCATATCAGACAACCTCCTCCATGAGCGTCAGGGGCGCAAGCCGCCGGCAGCAGTGAAAATGCTCCGTCAACGCCGGATTGTGCCAGACCGGCGGGCGCTCATCCCCCCTGCCGATCACCCACCCCTGCTGGCCAGCCCGCTGTTTCAGGCCCGCATACAATCCGTGATGATCCTGCCAGTCATCCCTATCCCAGAATTCATTAACCACCCAGAAAACCTGTAGCTGCTGATACTGCTCTTCCCAGGTGCGAAGCTGGCGCAGAACGGCTGCCAGCATATCGCCGGCGGCGAGCCAGCCGTCATCCCGGTAGTAAAGAACCCGCTGGACATCCTCAGGCCGGTCGAGCTTTTCCGGCTTGCGCCAGCGGCTGCCGACAAAACTATGATAGACATCATAGCCCCGGTGTTTCATGGTCCGGGCCAGTGCCAGCGTCAGACCCCGGGCGGTAGCGTCATCATCACCCCTCACCTCAAGCCCCAGCTGGGTAATAATATAGGCCAGTTGCCGGCGGCGGCGGGGAGCTGATTCACGGCCGTAATAGAGAGCGTCGCGATTCAACAGGCGATGGCAGAACAACCGCTGGGGGTAGGCAAGTTCAACCGGCACCAGGCTGTCCAGGCTGCCCTTGCGGCTCAATCCCTGGTAGCCGCCCATGGCATACATCTGCATCCCCCCCCTGGCCGCAGCGGCCTCGCTGATGTTCGGCAGCAGCCGCAGCATGCTGATCAAGGCCAGACGAGCCGGCGGCGGCAGCTCCAACAGGGAAAAAAGATCCACCAGCTGCCGGGGATCGGCAAAGGCCGTCAGGCCGATTCCGTAGAGGTGAAGAAAACGCAGTTCACCAACATCCAGCTGCGCCAGCCGGGTTTCGATATGCACCAGCAGATCGCCGGTCAGCAAGGCTGCCATACCGAAACGTTCAGCCGGCGTCATGGTTTCCCAGAGCTGACCGGGGGAGGTCTGCTGGTGTGCATCGCCGAGCCGGCGGGCAAACAGAACGGTTTCGGCCCCCGGCGACACCCGAAACTCATGGGGGAATGACAAGCCGGCCAGGATTTTGCCCAGCACCACACCAATAACATTGTCCGCCAGGTTCATCCGACGCAGCTGGCGCATTTTTGGATGGTCGGCAAGACGCTGAAGAAACGCTTCCCAAAGAACCGGCATCAAATCGGCCGGCAACCAGGAAGGCCGTCTGACGACAGGTTTCCCGGAAGAAGAAACCAGCAAAGCCCCGAGATCATGCACCAGACAAATTGGCGCTGCCAGCCCCAGAGAGGCAGTGCCACGCAGCCAGGCCACCGCCCGTCCCGGGGATGCCAGCTCCACATGGGTGAAAGGCAGTGACAGCAGGTGCCGACGGACAACCGCCGCAAGATGCCCCTCATCTTGAATACGGTCCCGAAAAACGGCATGAAAAACATCGCTGGGCCTGATCTCCATGACCGATACATCCCAGAAACGGACAGTCTTATCATCAGACCCGGAAGCCAGCAGGCGGCCGTCAGGAGAAAAACTGACACTGTTCACCTCCCCCTCATGACCCTCGAGAACCCGAAGCTCCCGACCGGTGTTCACCTCCCACAAACGAACCGTTCGGTCGCCTGACCCGGAAGCCAGCAGACGGCCGTCGGGAGAAAAACTGACACTCCAGACCAGATCCCGGTGGCCGGCAAACACCAGCAGTTCCCGGCCGCTGGCCACCTCCCACAGGCGAACGGTATGATCGGAAGAACCAAAGGCCAGCAGACGGCCGTCGGGAGAGAAACTGACACTGCAGATCCGGGAGAACCCCCCGGTCAGGACAGCGAGGCGGCGGGCAGTGGCCACCTCCCACAGAATAACCGTATGGTCGTATGAGCCAGAAGCCAGCAAGCGGCTGTCAGGGGAAAAACAGACGCTGTAGACATCGTCCGTATGGCCGGCCAACAGCTTAGGCGTCTTGTAGGTTCTCAAATCCCACAGATAGACCATCCGGTCATGACTGCCGGCGGCAACATAACGGCCATCAGGGGAAAAACAGGTATCATAGAGGGAATTATGGGCTTCCAGCCGCCGAAAGGGACGCCCGGTAGCCACATCCCAGAAAAAGATGGTCATATCACCAGAACCGGTGGCCACCGTGCGACCGTCGGCGGAGAAGCAGACACTCCAGACAAACATGCCGTGGCCTTCCAGGGGATGGACCAATTTTTCTTCGGCCACCTCCCACAGATAGGCAAGCTTGTTCACCGTACCAGTTGCGAAGAGTCGGCCATCGGGGGAAAAGCAGACGCTGTACACCTTGTTTCCCCGTCCTCTGGAAACCCGCACCGGCCTGATCTGACTGGCATACTCATACAAACGGTCGCCAATATCGGTTTTCACAACTGATTCCAGCACCCTTGCCCCCTACTCCCGGGAATTATTTTCCTTCTGCGCCACCGGCTGTTTGCCGGTCGCTGCGGTACCTGCCCCGGAAACCGAAACCGGATTGTGCCGCAGACCGGCATCGGCAATCTCAGGGTTGCGCCCCAGCCGTCCGGCTACCGCTTTGGCCACCTGGTCATGGTACTGCTCGCTGGCGGCTGACGCGTGGTCATCAACGATAAACTCCTCGATTTCACCGGTATCCATATTGTATTTAAACTGAATGGTCACTTTCGGCCGCTGGCTGGACATTTCAAACTCCATAATTACAATTTTCAAAAAATACGGGACAATCATCAAATGCAACGATGACTGGTAAGCACTCACTGTCTATCCGGGAACATTCTGTTGCTGGATGACACCGCTGTCTGATGATGTTCTGATCACCCCGCCGTCAATACAGCTCCAGCTCCATGCTGATCACCGACCCGGTCTGTTCATCGGTCACAATGCGGCCGCCGTTATCCAGCACCAGCTGCCGCAGGGTCTGGCGGTAGGCTTCCCCCACCGCCCGGTTCATCACCTGATGGACCTGCTCCTCAGCCTGGGCCAGCCTGCTCTGCAGCTGCTCCCGCAGGGCATCTCTGGCTTCCGCCTTCAGCCTTTCCAGCTCGCCGGCCGCTTTTTCTCCGGCGGCCTCCTGGGCCTGGATTTCAGCAGCGGCAACCGCTTCGGCCTGCTGGTGTTGATGGAGACTTGCAACCGCCGAGGCAAGACGCCGTTCGGCCTGCAGATACGCCTCCTGACGGGCGTCCTCCTCCCGCCGGCCGCCCCAGCCATCATCGTAGTAACGGGAAACCGCGGTCACTGCCAGCTCCCCCACCGTGGTGCCGCAGATTTCAGCGGTCCCGCTGGCGGTGGCGGAAACTGTGCTGGTCAACTGGGTCTGCACATGCAGCAGCGCTTTTTTCGGATCATAGACAAGGACAACACCGCCATCCAGTTCCCGGCAGAAATTTCCCTGACCATCCCGCTCCCAGGCGGGAAAACCGTCAAACTCACCGGCCAATACCCGGCCCAGCATGGAAAGGGCCATGTCACCCATCTCCGCGTCAAGCCGCACCTCGGCTGAGAGCGATGCCAGTTCACTCACCTCGCCGCTGAGGGACGCTGTTTCGCTGATCGTCCGCCGCCAGGCCTCTTCAATGCTGCGGGCCAGATGAATCATTACTTTTCTCGGGTTGCACATTGCGCTTTCCCCTTTCCCACCCAGAAACCTGGTCAGCCATGCTGTTCCAGCAGCGTCATGGTTTCTTCAATAGCTTCCCGCGCCCGGTCCAGCAGGACCGCGGCGCCGGCGCTGTCGCTGTGTCCCAGAAGCTCCCGGCGCAGGCTTTCCGCCTGGTGCAGAAAGTCGGCAAAATCGGCATCGGTACGCAGCGATTCCTGCTGGCCTGTCAATCCAGTCAGGTCGTTGTCAATAAGTTCCAGCCGCCGTTCGGGCCGCCGCAGATCGACGCCGGACTCTTCCAGATAGGGGTCAATAATCGCCGCGATATGGGACATCTGATCCGGGTCATTCCACACATGCTTGAGCACCCAGAAGTCCCCGGCATGAGCTTCCAGGCTTTTGCGGCGCAAAGCCGAGGCGGCAATCAGCTTGAGCAGCTTGATCACCCGCCGGTCGCTGAGTTCTATGCCTTCGGAACGGATCCGCCGGACCACCTCCCGATAATGGCTGGCAACCGGTTCCAGATTCACCTCGTCCAGTGACCGGTACAGCGACCGGAGAACCGCCGTGGTAATCACATTGCCCAGACTCATTTTGTAGCCGGTACGAATCCGGGCTTTTTCCAGCTGCCACCCCTGCTGAAAGAGTTCACTGAAACGGGACTCCTCCACATTATCAGACCATACACGAACCAGAAACCGGTCATAGAGAGCGGCCAGGGAGGAATCATCGGGAACCTCATTAGTGGCTCCGATGGCATACAGCAGTGGCACCACCTCCGCCTTACCGCCGTTGTAGTACACTCGTTCATTGAGGATGGTCAGCAGCGCATTGAGGATGGCACTGTTGGCCTTGAAAATTTCATCGAGAAAAGCAACTTCGGCCCGGGGCAGCATGCCGGCGGTAATCCGCCTGTGCTCCCCCTGCTCCTGGTAGGTTTTGATATCAACCGGCCCGAACAGCTCATTGGGCTCGGTGAAACGGGTCAGAAGATATTCAAAATAGGGAATAGTCCTTTCCCTGCCACCGGCATGGGGCGGGCTGCAGAGCAGGGCAAAACGCTTCACCAGTTCCGATTTCGCCGTTCCCGGCGGCCCGACGATGAGCAGGTGTTCCTGGGCCATGGCACAGATAATCATCAACTCAACAATCTGGTCCTTGCCGACAAAAGAGCTTTTCAGCAGGTTGGCAAGGTCTTCCAGATCATCAAGGTGGTTGATCAATTCCTGACGCACGATAGGTTCTCCTCTATGATTTCTATCCAGGACACCGCAAAAACAAAGGCTGCAGGTAACGAAGAAGGCAGTGTTTTACGATACCATCGTTCAAGAGAGCAGGTGCACCCGCTGATGCTGCTGACGGCGGTCCCTGATCTGGGCAACCTTGCAGCCCAGATAGCGCGGTGTGATGATCCGCCCCTCCAGATGCTGTTCGAGGCTGGCTTCCTGAAAAACAGCCCGCAGTTCATCATTGTTGAACTGTTCCGTATGCTCGGCCACCAGGTCAATCAAACTCTGGTAAAAACTCTCCGGGCTGACGCCGCCCTGCGCTTCATGACGGACAATCGAAAACAACTCCCTGATTTCCGCCGCCAGGGTGGCATCCGGTTCAGCCGGTGCCGGCTGTTGGTCGCCGCCACGAGAATCTTCCAGTTCAAGTCCATGCCGGCGGCCAAACCGGAGAAACCGCTGATACAGATCGTCAAGCACCGGCGCCTGCTGCCCATCGGGGATATCCTCCAGCAGCCGGCCCAGCGCTGCAAATAATTCCGGCAAACCCGTCAGCAGCCGGGCATTGTCCGTCTCCCGGGCAAAGCGCCTGGCAGCAGCCTCATCCCCTGACAGCAGCTCCGTCAGAAAGATTGAAAACCGCTCGGAATCACCATTGGCGGACTCTTCAGCGCCGGCAGACTTGAGATGCTTCACCATCAGTTCACACAACCAGAGCAGCTGCCGCCGGACGCCGAAACCACGGGCGTGCAGATCGGCAACCTGGCGGCGGGCCCGCAGGTCCGGAAGGCCGATTTCCAGCGGCTGCAGACGGGATGGCCGCAGCAGGGCTTCATCGATAATGTCAATCCGGTTGGTGGTGCCGATAACCAGCACTGTCTGATCGGTTTGGAAGCCATCCAGCTCGGTCAGCAGCTGGGCGACCACCGCGTTGTTGGCCCGGGCGCCGCCGTCGGCATAGGTGCTGCGCTGACTGGCAATGCTGTCAAACTCATCGAAAAAGATCACCGCCGGGGCATTGCGGCGCGCCGTGGCAAACAGCTGCCGTAGGTTGTTTTCACTCTGGCCGACATACTTGTCCATGATCTCCGGGCCGGAAACCATCTGGATGGTGGCATTCAGCTCATTGGCTACAGCCTTGGCAAAGAGCGTCTTGCCGGTTCCCGGCGGCCCGTGAAAAACAAAGCCCCTTGGGATCAGCTGCTTCCGGTGTTTTTCATCAAGCCCGGCGATCGGGCCGGCAATCAGCTCAATGGTATGCTTCAGCTTCTGCTTGATATGATCATAGCCGCCGATATCGGCAAAGGTGGTATCCGGAATCTCAATGCCGCCGCTGGACGAAATTTTGAACTGGCGGATGACATGGTACACCTCGGCAGCCGCCGTCTGCGGCGCAACCTTCGCCCCCACGTAGCGCATGGCATTGCGAAACTGGATGGCATGAAGCCCGGAAACGTTTTTATACAGCCCTTCCGGATCATAGCACTGGAAGCACTGCCGCTCCTTGTGGGTTATCAGGCGGCTTACCGTATACTGCTGATTGCCAGTGTCGGTCCCCGGATAGCGGGGCAACCCCATAATCGGCACATGGACGGCAAACCGGTCAGTCAGCACTTTTTTCACTTCCAGCGAAGGATCGATGAAAGCCAGGATCTGCGCTTTCTCCCCTTTGCCGGTCCGCTGGTAGAGCAGTTCCACCAGCGGCGGACTTTCCAGCATATCCAGCGAGCGGAGGACCAGCACCTCGTTGTTTTTCAGGTTATGCAGCAGTACCGGCAGGTGAGCCAACGGCTCGCCGTGCCCGCCCTGTATTGCCTGGTCAAGGCGGCTGCCAACCCCGGTCTGCGCCGCCGGGCACGCGGCTTCGGTATCCAGAACCACCTGGCGACCCGCCTGGTGGCAGACAAACTCATAAATATATTCGGTCAGCATCTTGTCACAGCGGACAAGCACCGACAGGCCGCTGCTCAGATAGTCGGCAATGCTGTCCATCTCCGAACGATAGGCATAGCGAACCGCTTCATTATCGCTGATGGTCACGGGATATGCCAGCGGATCATCATAGCTGGTACAGGCGGCATCGGCCTGCTGCTCCTCCCGCCAGCACTGATCCAGTTCACCGCGCAATGACGCCCCCACCCCTGACTCTTCACCGCCGGTTCTTGGTTCGGCGACCGTAATAGGCTGAAAAATAAATTCGGCCAGCGGCATATCACGCTGCCAGCGGGACGGCTCATCTCCCGGAAGAAACCGGGCCGGGTAGACCTTCAGAAACGCGGCCAGCGGCAAATCAGGATGTTCCCGTTTGAATCTCCGGGCTTCCACAGTCCGCTCCCCCAAATCCAGTTCCAGAACTATGGCGCTCATTGACTTTTCCCCATGGGCTGTTTCCCCCTTGAACCGGTCTACTGGCTGGCGAAGCTCAGCGTGCCAAACGAAAACCGCTCACCCGATCTCTCGGCAACGTAATCCAGCAGTGGTCGCAGATGCTCCTGAACAAATTCACGGCTCAACCGGCCATACCCTGCCGGTATGCCGCCCTCGGCAATAATGATGTCGATCAGGGGGCGAAATTTCAAAAAGTATTCATTGCCCCGGCGGTTCAGGTGCACCGCCTGTGCAGCGCCGGCTCCTTCGCCGGCTGCCAGCAGCAGCTTCCTGATCACCTGCAGCACCGGCCAGCAGGAACCACCATCCTCCTGCCGCTCACTTAGCAAACGGCCGAAATAATCATACGCCTCATAAAACTCAAGGATCTGCTGCTGAAATCCGCCTTTATGGTGCAGCGCCGCCAACACCAGGCCAAGATTGCGGCAGGCCAGTCGGGTTTCCGGCATGGACAGCCAGCTGTGGCGCAGCCAGCGGCAAAGCCGTTCATCCAGGAGCAGCAGGCCGACGGCATCAAGCCATGACGACAGATCTGCCCACGGCTCCCGGCACTGTCTCACGGGTCGCTGCCAGCCGGGCAGCAGTTCCCTGGCCGGCGAATCGAGCACCACCGGCGTATGGCTGTCCAGGGCAGTGAGCGCGGTCAGCGGACTGCGTTCCAACAAATCCTGCACCAGCTGCTGGGGACGCTCTCCCAAAACATCGATCTTTGCCGCAAGGCCACGCAGAACACCATGACAGGCCAGCATTGAATCCAGCGTCCGGGCCGGCGGCAGACTTTCCACCAGTGCCCCGGTAAACAAATGCGTCGACTCCTGCTCCGGCCCCTCAGCAGCCGCCAAACAGTTATGGGCGGCAATGGCAAAAGCGACGACCGGCACCGCAGGCTGCAGCAATCCACGCCGGCCGGCATCGGGTTCGATATCAAGCAGCAGTTCATCAAGGCAATAATGAACCATTACCGCCAGCTCAGGGTGGGGATTGACCAGCAGTTCATTCATCACCTGCGGTGATAACAGCAGTGGTCTGCCAGCCCCTGGAGTTCCATCGCAAACCGAGCGGAGAAAAACAAACAGGCTTTTTTCAGCCTCCATCTGATCGGCAATCAACCGCACAGAACCCTCTCAACGGTCGTCGCCCCGACAGCAGCCAGCAACCGCTCCAATTCATCGATATGCATTGTGTCGCCAAGGATTTCCAGCCCTTCCCCGGAGGGATTGATCTGGATGCGAACCTTTTTACCACTGCCTCCCTGCCGGTAATCATCGGGCACCATCAAATCCGGCAGCTGGCTGACAAAACGTACCCGAGGTTTGTTATGTTCCATCTTTGCACCCCCCGGTCTGCAAACCAGCCAGAAACTGAAGTCGAACTTGTTCCAGAGAGTGGCCGGGACCGGCATCATTCTCCACTGCAGTTTCTTCCCGCTGGGGCACGAAGCCGGCGTTCTCCTGGCCAGTCTCAAACTCGCTGGCCAGCACCCTTCCAAGCAACACGCCAGTCATTTCCATAATCATACACCCCGAAATTCTCACTTGCACACGAAACAGATAGTACATAATGGCATTATTCTCATTTTTTTAATATTGTTTTCGGGAAATGTCAATCTTTCCCAGTTGTCGGGATGGCACAGTTTTTATTTGCGACAGGAGTTGCCAGTAAATGATAGCCGGAAAACGGGGGGGGAAGCTGAGAAGCAAGCGGATAATTTTCGATGAACCTAGTTGATGCCCGGGAACGGCAGCGGTCAGGTTTGCTTATGCGTTGACATCACCCATACCTGACATTATACTGACATTGTTGTTGATAATTACAATGAGGAAAAGATACCATACCTGCTCTTAATTATCAACTTATCAGGGCAAATTGACCTGATAATCGCCGCGGATCAGTCGCGAGCGAGTTGACAAGCTTGCTTGTCTGGCTCGTGTAGCCGACTGCAGCCGCGGCGATTAGGGTAAATAATGATGTCTAGGCAAGATCAATCTAATTGGATAATTGTATCCGCGTTAGCTGTAGTAATATTGCTGTCCGGTTGTGCAACAACAAAGACTCCTTATTGGAAAAACACTTCATATGGGACTTGGGAATTCAATAGTGCAGAGATAAAGAAACTTCCAGATATTTCTCTGCGCAAAATCCTGTCGTTGGCATCAGTAAACCCGGGTGAGAAGGTGCAAATTCTGGTAAGAGCACAGAACCTTGATGGAATTGCGGAGGTAAAACAGATTGCAGGTTCTGAAGATGTGATCGTAACAGATTTGCAAGGACAAGAGGTGAGAGTAAAAATAGCTCAGATCACGGAAATCCAAAGCAGACGGCAGATAAGAGTGATGCCCAAAGGAAAAACAACCGATGAAGCAGCAGAAGAAGCTGCTGAGGCATTAACGTACGCACCGCTTATCCCAATTGCAATTGCTACGTGGCCTTTTCTCAGGGCATCAGGACTTGATGAAGGAAAAAATGCGGACGATAAGGAAAAAGCCTTAATTGCATATGGAGGCATGTCCAAGGAAGAACTAATAAAGCATTTAGGGGATCCAATGGAAAAATATTACTGTAAAGACAATTACGGCGATGAAGAAGTCTGGATTTACAATAAGGATCAAGTTCTTCGCGGTGGTAGAGCTCTATTCATTCGTTCAGCAGACGAGATGGTGTATTATACATCACACAATACCACCTTTTTTAAAAATTCAAAAAACTGTTCAAAACTAAAAAAATAATGCCCTAACAAGACAACTGCACTCGGACGGCAAAAAGAGGGCTCGTTCCTCGCTCTACTTTTTACCGTCGGTGATTTGAGTCGTTTGAAACATTGTGGAGGTATAGAAAAATGCGAAGGTGTGTATCTATTCTGGTCCTCGTTCTTGCTGTCGCCGCGACGCCTCTGCTGGCCCAGGAAACCGGGATGGGGCCATATATCACGGTATCTGGGTTTGCTGAGGAATGGATTGATCCGGACGTCGCCGTTTGGACGGTTTCGATTGAAACTGATGGGAAGGAACTCAAGGACCTCAAACGGGAGAACGACGACGAATATGAGCGCGTCTTGGATGTCGCGCGAGCACTCGATGTTCCAACTCAACACACGACCTCCGGACGTATTGGGGTACGTCGAGTGTATGAGACCGACAATCATGGCCGGCCGGGAAATTTCAGCCACTTCCAGCTCACAAGGCAGGTAAAAATCGAGCAACACGATATTGACCGTTTTGAAGAGTTTTTGGATAAGCTGCTGATGGATGGGGATTTGAACGTCCAACTCAACTACAATTTGACGACAATGGGCGAGGTCCGTGAGCGGCTTAAGCTGCAGGCCACGTATGCCGCCCGTTCCAAGGCTGAGAAGTTAGCTGCTGCACTGGGGGCATCGGTTGGCGGTCCGTTGATCGTAAGTGAATACCCCATAATCACGGATTACGCACAGGTCGATAGGCGTTCAATGCAAGCTGGAATGGTTTCACAATCCACACCTGAACGCATTCATGTAACAGAGCACATCTACGTACGCTTTGCCCTTCTTCACGGAAAAAAGAGGGCTGAAAAGCCCTAACAAGTGTTTGCAGGTGAAACACAACGCTGGTGGCTACCGCGCCGCTTCTGCAGATGAGTCTCGGATTGACAATGCCCTACGCTCAATCGGCTGGCGATTGTACGAAACGTTGCCGGAGTATAAGGTAAAAAACATGCTGATTGAAATCTTGGCCAATGATCTGCCATGTCTCACATGCACTGCCGTCATCATCATACCTGAAATCGGTCTGGCTGAAGCCGGGCACATCCGCTGTCTGACTGCGGGGCAGGAGGTCGAAAGCAAACACGAATTTCATGCCTTAAGCCAGATAGCCCTGCTGCAGTTTGATGATAATGATATCGTTCCCCGCCAGTGTTCCGCTCCCCTCTGCATCCGGTCATCGGACGGGGATTTCCATTTGGCAAACGGGGTGGTCATTTGCCGCTCTGCGGATGGCTCCCTGGCCGTTTTAAGCTGTACTGACCTGCCTCTACGAAAATTTTTTGAAGCTGCACACCGTTTCTGCACCCGCTGGGTACGCTTGGATATTTAGTTCACTGACAACCTAAGGTTGAAGTTTTCGCACTGGCTCCCATGTTCCTGATCCGGTACTAAGGGCGCTCAATCGGAGCCGCAAGAAATCCCAAGACCCGGGGATGAACGCCGTCAACCCGGTAATTCACAATAAAAAGGGAGAAGATTGTGCCCACAGAAGAAAACAAGGCCATTGCGAGAAGGTTTATCCAAGTATGGGGCAGCGGTGAGCTGGATCTTATCGACGAGCTTGCGGCCCCTGCGCTTACCGTACACTATCCCATACTCCCCCACGTCATCCGAGGGGGAAAAACGTTTAAAAAACTCCTCCATGGTTTTCGTTCATCCTTTCCTGACGCCACGCTCCACGTTGAGGAAGAGATTGCCGAAGACGACAAGGTTGTGATACGCTGGCGTTTTTCCGGCACCCATCAGGGCGATTTTTTGAACATCCCCGCAACGGGCAAGAAAGTACAATGGACCGGCATCACGATCTATCACATCGTTGACGGAAAAGTGGCGGCAGAAAAGGGTGAGGAGGATTTCCTCGGCTTGCTCTGCCAGCTTGGCCTTGACCCACGGCCATGACCAGTCAGGCCCAGCGGGATCACGGGCTGTTGCACCTGCACTTGGTTGCGGTCTAATTTTTGGAAGCATTTGTTCATGCTAGAGGTGTGAAAAGTGGACAAACTAACCGAAGACCTCAAAGAGATGGCTCTGACCCTCGGCGCTTTCAAAGTGGGCATCGCCACAACTGAAACACTTGCCGGCGGCCCGCCTTCCGCCGACCTTACCTCTGTTCTGCCGGCGGCAAAATCGGCAGTCTGTTTTGCCGTGGCTTTCGACCAGAATCTTATCGAGCCGTACTTCAAAAAAGAGGATCACAAAGCCCTGGAAACCAATAAAGTACGAACCACCACCCTGGCCAACGGTATTGCCCTGGAAATAGCAGAATTTCTGCAGCAGCAGGGATACCAGGCGGTCCCCCAGGGGGCAAATTTCGTTTACCGGCAGGATACCGAAAACTGGCTGATGGACATGCACCCGCCTATCTCTCATCGATATCTGGCGGCCCGCTCCGGAATCGGCCATCTAGGCTACTCAGGCAATATTATCACCAAAGAATATGGCTCGGCGATTGTCCTGGCTTCGATTGTTACGGACGCGGAACTGGTCCCCACAGCCCCCCTGCCGGAGGAGGAAAACTACTGTGATGATTGCAAGCTCTGCCTGGCCGTCTGCTCCTCCGGCTACGTGGACCCGGTTGAGAAAGTCACCGTAACCCTCGGTGGAAAAGAGTTCAGCTACGGCAAGCGCAGAAGCAACAGCCGCTGCTTCCTTGTCTGCGGCGGACTTGCAGGCCTGAACACCTCCGGCACATGGTCCACCTGGTCTCCCGCCCGTTTTGAGATCCCGGAAAAAGATGAAGATTTTCTGGCCGCACTCCCGGCTGCTACCGAAGCATACCTTGGCAGACCGAAGTTTGAAGGTGGATTTTTTATCTGCCTGATTGACGGCTCGCGGATGGAATATACCTGTTCCAACTGCCATTTCGTCTGCCATCCTGACAAAGAAATCCGCAAAGCACGATACAAAATGCTCATGGAGGGCGGCGTGGTGATCCAGGAACTTGACGGCGCCCGCAGGGCGGTCACACCCGAAGAAGCAAAAAAATATCTTGAATCCTTGCCGCCGGACAGGAGAAAACTGTACGATTCGGCTTTGGTGGAATAACCTGC
Source organism: Candidatus Anaeroferrophillus wilburensis (assembly GCA_016934315.1). Classification (NCBI taxonomy): domain Bacteria; class Deltaproteobacteria; order Candidatus Anaeroferrophillales; family Candidatus Anaeroferrophillacea; genus Candidatus Anaeroferrophillus; species Candidatus Anaeroferrophillus wilburensis. Next base: position 86,360 of record JAFGSY010000020.1, read on the forward strand.
AGATACATTCACACCCACGAAAGGAGAAGAATCATGCCGGAATTTGGATCACCCTTTTCAGGATTGGCACATGGCAGAAAGCTCACCAATGAGGAGCTCATCCGGGCAATTCGGTTCATGATCGCTGCGGAGTACGAAGCAATTCAGCTGTACATGCAGCTGGCCGAATCAACGGACAATAAGCTGGCCATCGAGGTTCTCAAGGACATCGCCGATGAAGAGCGCGTCCATGCGGGGGAGTTTCTCCGACTGCTCAAGGAACTGGCCCCGGATGAAGAAAAATTCTATGCCGAAGGGGCCGAGGAAGTTGAAGAGGAGATCGACAAGCTGAAGTAGAACATGCCCCTGATTTTTAGCACCCGGCAGCCTGGATAGTTTATCCTGCAGCTGAGGACGCACCATGGAAGGATCGTGTCAATGTTCAGGTTTGTTGCCGTCATTAGTGTTTTCTTGTTTGTCTGCTCAGCTCTGCTTGCCTGCGCAGGCAGTCATCCTGCACACCTCGGGATCTCTGATTCAGGCCTGGCTCCCTGTCCGTCGTCACCCAACTGCGTCTCCAGCGACGATCAGGATAAAAACCACAAAGTTTTGCCGCTTCAGCTTGCGGCAGCGCCTGCTGATGCCTGGCAAGCGGTACGCGAACTGGTCCTGGCGCTGCCCCGGACCCGGATTGTTGACGAAACAGCAGATTACCTGCACGCAGAATGCCGAACCCTGCTTGGCTTCGTTGATGACCTTGAACTCCACTTGCGCCCCGCCGAAGGGATCATCGCAGTCCGCTCAGCTTCACGTTTGGGATACTCAGACCTCGGGGTCAATCGACGCCGGGTAGAAGGGTTGCGGGCTGCGCTCAGCAGCAGGAACATCGTCAAATAACATGTCGAAGAAGACGGAAAAAGCCATTCCCGTTCCCCGGGAGATCCTGCTCAACAACATCCAGGAACTGGTGGTCCATGAAAGCCGGGAGATGAAAATCCTCTGGGCCAACCGGGTGGCATGTGAACGGGGAGGACTGTCCATCGATGACATTGTCGGCCGCTACTGCTACGATGTCTGGGCCCGGCGCACCACCCCCTGCCCGGACTGTCCGGTCATTCTGGCCATGGAAACCGGGCAACCCCATGAAAAAGAGGTGACTGATCATGACGGCACCGCCTGGCTGATCCATGGCTATCCCCTCCGGGACGCCGATGGTACCATAACCGGCGGCATGGAAATTTCACTGAATATTACCGACCGGAAGATGGCGGAACAGAAACTGCAGCACTACCGTGATCAGCTGGAAGAACTGGTGGCCAGCCGGACCCGGGAACTTTCCAGAACCAATCAGCAGCTGGTCAAAGAGATGCAGGAGCGGCTTCAGATTGAAAAGCAGCTGAAAAAGCGGGAACGGCAGCTGGAAGAAAAATCCCGTTACCTTGAAGAGGCCAATACGGCCTTGCGGGTTCTTCTCGAGCAGCGGGAAAAAGACAAGCGCGAGCTGGAAGAAAACGTTCTCCTCAATGTTGAAAAGTCCCTCATCCCCTACCTGGAAAAGCTGAGAAGAACCAGCACCGCTGCCGACCGTCATGCCTATCTCGACATCCTCGAGTCAAGCATGAACAGCATGGTATCTCCCTTCTACCGGAATATCACCTTGAAAAACTTCAACCTGACCCCCAGGGAGATAGAGATAGCCGCCCTTATCAAGGCAGGCAAAACCAGCAAGGAGATAGCCCTGCTCCTGAACTTGTCACCCAGGACCATCGACCTCCATCGCTTGCATATCAGGCAGAAACTCGGATTGAAAGCAAAGCACACCAATCTCCGTTCGACCCTGCTTTCCCATTCGTAACCAGCCAATACCTCTCCCCAATCATCAGCACACGCGCTGTCCATGACCATCCATCGCACCGATAGTTACGTATATAATACAAGTATTATCTATGTGATGTTTAAGCATTGCGCTCCCTGATACTCCTGTCATACTAATCAGATATCAGCAAATAATCCTATGGCGCGGCCACATTGCCATAACCAGGCAGCACGGTGTTGTCTCGGGATTGATTCTGCACTCCCCGACCACAGTCGACGAACAACAATGCGGGACGTGCTGGAGCAGCTGGCTGCATGGGACAACAATTCTTATTAAACAGGAAAACAGGAGGGTACAATGGCAATCAAGACGGCAAAAGAATATCGCGAACGGATGGACAAACTACGGCCGAAGCTTTTTTTCGGTGGTAAACGGGTGGAGAACCTCAATGACCACCCGGTCAGCAAGGGGGTCGTCGATGCCACCGCGCGGGTATACGAACTGACCATGGACCCCGACTACGCCGACATTATGACGGCCACCTCCCATCTGACCGGCGAGCCCATCAGCCGCGCCCTGCATATTCACCAGAGCAAGGAGGACCTCTTCAAGCGTCTGGATATGGCCCGCCTGAGCAGCCAGAAGCTGGGAACCTGCAACTACCGCTGTCCCGGCAACGAGATGCTGCCCTCGCTGGCGGCCACCACCTGGGAAATCGACCACGATAAAGGAACGGAATACCACCAGCGCTTCAACAACTATATGCGCTTCGCCCAGGAACATGACCTGGTGGTCAGCGGCTCGGTTACCGACCCAAAAGGCGACCGCAGCAAAAGGCCCCTTGAACAGGACCCCGATCTCTATGTCCACGTGGTGGAAAGAAGGGCCGACGGCATCATCGTCAACGGTGCCAAGCAGCATGCCACCGGCGCCTACGCCGCCGACGAAACACTGGTCCTGCCCGGCATCTCCTGCAAAAAGGGCGAGGAGGATTACGCCTTGGCCTTTGTCATCCCCAACGGCACCGAAGGGGTCACCTATGTGGGCCAATACAATGCTTTCAGTATGGAAAGGGAATATGAACACAACCAGAAGACGTTGGGCAACCCTGTCTATGGCCAGCGGGAAACCTGCCTGATCATCTTTGACCACGTCTTCGTTCCCTGGGATCGGGTGTTCATGTGCGGCGAAGTGGAATACACCCAGAAATTCATCACCCGCTTTGCCAAAACCCACCGGATGAACTGCGGCGGCGCCTGCAAAGTCGGCTTCATGGATCTGATCATCGGCGCCACTAAGCTGATTGCCGAATACAACGGCCTGGAAAATGCCTCCCACATCGCCCAGAAGATTACCCGTATGCTCCAGCTAAACGACACCTCGCTGGCCTGCGCCACGGCGGCGGCCTACTTCGGCAGAGAAGAACCGGCGGGCTCCGGGGTGTTCATGCCCGATGAAGCCATGGGCAACATCGCCAAACTTAATACCAACGACGGTTTCTGGGAAGTCATGGCTCTGGCCGGCGACATTGCCGGCGGCCTACCGGCCACCATGCCCAGCGAAAAGGAACTGGACAACCCCGAAACCATGGCTTATGTGGCCAAATATCTCAAAGCCGCCGTCCCGGCTGACCAGCGGCTGCGCATTGCCCGTTTTCTCCAGCACTGGGTTGCCGGCCTGCACGGCCTGGGGACCTACCAGGGTTCCGGCCCGAACCAGAGCCAGTATGTGGCCCTCTACCGAATCGCCGATCTGGAAGGCAAAAAGAAAATGGCCCTGGAACTGGCCAACGCCATTAGCTGAGCACAACAACAGACAAAACAACGGTACATAAAATGCTGCCGCAGGAGCAAACGGTGAAAAGGCTTTCAGCAGGGCTGCCCACCATGCTCCTGCGGCAGCATTTTCAGGAGGTCGCGGTGCCGCCGCCATGATGGCATGAAGGTGTCCATCAGGGCATAAAAACGGGTATTGTGCCGCCGTTCCAACAGGTGAACAAGTTCGTGCACCAAAACATACTCTAACGCTTCAATGGGCTTTTTGACCAGTTCCAGGTTGAGCCATATCCGCCGGGCGCCGATGCTGCAGCTGCCCCAGCGGGTTTTCATCTTCTTGACTCCCCAGTCGGCCGCCCGCACCCCGACCACCGGCTCCCATTGCACCAGCAGATCCGGAATCCGTTCTTTAAGCTGCTGCCGGTACCATCGGTCCAAAACCTGCTCACACTGCAGCTGGTCGGCACCCGGATGCACATAAAGATCAAGGACATTACCATTGACCTGCACCCTGCCCTGACCGTGATGTTCAATCAGGTTGAGCCGGTAAGGCTGGCCGAAAAAATAGTGATGTTCACCGGCAGCCATTTTGTGCGGCAAGGGCCGCGGCCGTTCGGCAAATTCCGCCTGCTTGCGCTTGATCCAGTCCAGTTTGGCAGTCACCGCCAAGCGCACGGCGGCATCACTGACCCGCAGGGGTACGGTGAGCCGCACCCGCCCCTCAATGGGATAGACGGCCAGGTGCAGGTGCTTGACCTTTTTGCGCACCACCTCGATGGGAATGCCGCTGACTTCAATGAACGCCCGTTTAATCACCATATCAGTTGTTCACCCATGCAGGGGCACCCCATGCGCTGGAGCCAAGCTACAGAAAGGTTATTCGGGAATATAACTGTCAGGAATCTGCACCGCAATCACCTCGCCGGTGGCACAGACCTTGCCCTTGCCCGTCAGGGTAGCAGTAACGATGACTTTGCGGCCTTTAATTTCCTTTATTTTGCCGCGGACCTCCAGGACGTCGTCAATGGGGGTCGGCGCAAGGAAATCAACTTTCAACGATGCAGTGACAAAACGCAGGGGAGGATTGGTTCCCATCTCCCGGCCTTCGGCCCGATATTTGGCCGCCGAGGCGGTGGCGGTTCCATGGCAGTCGATCAGCGATGCCACCAGTCCCCCATAACCGAAACCTGGAAAGCCGCCCGTATGACAGGCCCGCGGCTGATAGCGGCAGACGGTTTCATCGCCATCCCAGTAGCTCTTTAAATGCATACCGTCCTTATTCAGCCTGCCACAACCATAGCAGTGGGAAAAATCATCCGGATAGTAGTCTTGAAATGCTTTTTCAGTCATAATCATGTCCTCTTTTCTGGTTAAATCCTACAGCTCATTATGTGCGCCCCGTCAGCAAGCAAAAGGGGCAGCTCAAAAACCGCCCCCATCAGCTGGCACACACTCCGCTTTGTTTGCAATTTTTTAACACACCGTTTTACCATGCGTCAAGAAAATTCCATGGAATCGGCAAGGTCTTAGGCGGGACAAATCCTTGGCAAAATTCTCCCCGATCACCTATGGAATTCGATTATCAATAACTGAAAATTTTTCTACGAGCCTTATCCTTACCTTCCCAGAGGTATGCGTTGGAGGAGCAGGAATGGTTTTTCAGGACAATCCTGGCGCAGCAGAGTCAGGGAGTCGACCATTGTTTCCCGCAGATCATCAGTAGATAGTAACCGCTTGAGAGCTGCTCTCAGAAGCTCCCGTTCCTGTGGGTCTCGGACCTTGTCTGTCAGGGTGAGGTGGAAACGATATTCATCCAGGACATAAGGATATCCCCACATACGAGTATAATATTCCTGAATCGGCGACAAGTTGGCGGCTGAGCGACGCTGCACCTCGGCAGTGGATGGCGGAGTACGAAAGGAATCAAATTTCTGGACGACATCTCTTGCCAGCCGCATAAGCTCGGCAGAGGCACTACTCGGCATGAGACAGAAAAAACTGCTGATGAGCGAGATCTGCAGAGGGGACAGCAGAATAGAATGGCAATCGGCGGCGAACAGTACTAAAGCCTCCTGGATTTGGCTTTCAGTTCGGCCGGCAGCCAGATAGAATGGCGCTTTGAGAGTAGCGTGAAAGCCATAGCGGCGGGGAGAGGCGGTAAGCGCATGAAACCGTTCACGAGGCAAACCGGGAACCTGGAATTGCTCTGTTTCTTCCAGGCAGTTGTTGTCCCGGCCAAGCCATTGTCTGCCAAAAAGGGCCAACGGTGATGCGGGTGCCGGGGTGAAATAGATGGCATAACGGGGCAACGTGGTTGATGACTGTTTCATGATGCTGATTGACAGAATGGAGGGATAACGGGATGTTCCACCTTTGTGCCCATGGAAGCAGAGAGGCTTATATTTTCCAACAGGCTGATAAAATCTGCCGACGTGGCAGCCAAAGTGCCGGAATTATCAAAATTGATGAGATTGCGGGTTTGAAGCAACGGTGTCCTGGTCAAGCGCTTTTCAATGTCAGAGAGATGTTCTCTCCCCCGCCCTATAAGCCGCTGCTTAAGAATCTCCGGCTGGGCGGTAATGTTTACGGTAACAACCGCAGGAAACATCTTTTCCAGGTTGGCAGCCACCTGTCTGGAGATGGAAAGTATTGTCACTGCCGATGGGTCCACAGTACAGGGAATTTCAGCATAGGGAATTCCATAGCAATGGTTATGGGCTTGCCAATCGGCGACAAAGAATCCGTGGGAACGGAGAATCTCAAACCCCTGCCGGTCAACAAAAAAGTTGTGCTCATGGTCATCTGGAGGACGGGTAACATAACGGCGGGCAAAATGGAAGTTGCGTCGCCCAGACAAGCGTGTTCTTGCCCGGGAAATCAGCGTGTCTTTGCCGGCACCGCTGGCGCCAACCACCAGTATGATGATCATGGCTGGGGTCCGTATTTACAGAGAAAAAGCCGCACATTGCAAAAGTCAGGCAAACGGCTGCCAAGGGTTTCATGATCCCAATGCCACCATTCACTGGCGGAGAGGGCTTTACGGACGCCCACGGGGAATCGGTAGCGCAACAGCCGCGCGGGAACCCCGGCTACAATTCCGTAGGCCGGCACATCTTTAGTGACGACCGCCCCCGCGCCAATAACCGCGCCCTCGTTTATGGTAATCCCCGGCAGAATGACAGCTCCGTGACCAATCCAGACATCGTGGCCTATGGTTACTTCCTGCCTGCGCCGCCAGGCAAAAAATGTTTCATCATCATGTGGAGCAAAACCATAGATCTTTTTCCGATAGAGAAAATGGTGCTGACTGACATAGTCAATGGGATGATTGCCAGGATTGATCCGAACGCGAGAGGCAATGTTGACGAATTTGCCGATCCGGGCATGAATAATACTGCAATCTTCCATGATGTAGGAGTAATCATCAAGGATTGACTCAGTCAACTCACTGTGCCTCCTGATCTCGGTATAACGCCCCAGTGAGCTTTTGATAACCCTGGCCGCCGGAGAAATACAAGGTTCCTCACTCAAGGAAGCCGGGCTTTCAGGATTGTGGGATTCAACATACTGCACGAACCAACTCCTGTCTCAGCAAAGCCGTTGCATGGCTGCCGATTCCGCTGTAAATTATAATGCCGTTTTTAATGGTCATGACAACTCTGGGAATTTGCTCATCTTCAATAACCACCAGATCAGCCAGGCTGCCCGGCGCTATTACCCCGCGGTCTTTGAGACCGGCTATCCGCGCAGGCGTTGACGAAACCATGGCAAACCCGGCAGGCAGGGGCATCCCCAACTCCCTTTCAAGGACATACGGCACCTGGAGCAGGGAGGAGGGATGGTAATCTGAACAGACAAAATCACAAACCTGTTCCGAAATCAGTTCCCTTGCGGAAATATTGCCGCTCTGGCTCTCCCCCCGAATAACGTTGGGGGCTCCCATACCGGTGGCCAATCCCCGGCGATGGGCATGACGGGCAACACCAACACTCAGGGGAAATTCGGATATGGTCACCCCCATGTCAGACAGAAAATCGACTTTCTCCACCATATCATCATCGTGGGAAGCGAGCATTATGCCGCGGGCGGCGGCAGCGGTAAAAAGCTTCCGCAGCAGTTCGTAAGAGATGTTTTTATCACGAAGTTTCTGGGCAATGATCTTATCCGCTTCGCGGCTGGAAATACCATAGGCAGGGAGATGGAAGCGCTTCCAGCTTTCAACACTCTGGAACTGCCCCTGCCCCGGAGTATGGTCCATAACCGATAGCAGGTTGATAGTATCATCATCGATAAGTCTTTTGATCTCCGCCACCGAAGCGAATGAGGTCAGTTCATAACGGGCATGAATCAGGTTGTCGATGGTCAGCTCCTGTTCGTTGGCAGTGACAATCTGCCTGATCAATTCAGCTGCTTGCCGGGTACCCCGGTTGCCGGTTAAAGAGGCATCATTGAAACCGATGGCATGGAACATGGTGGTAATGCCGGCCATTCCCAGTTTTCTGTCCAGTTCAGTGATGGCCATCTGTACCGGAAACCTGGCGCCTGGCCTTGGTTCGATCTCCTTCTCGATGGCATCGGAGTGGAGATCAACAAAGCCGGGGGCAACCAGCCGGTTACCCACATCACAGGCCTCCATCATACTTCCATGGGGAGCTACGGCAACAATCTTCTGGTCATCAACAATGATGTCGGCGGAGATGATATCGTCGCCAACCAGTACGCGGTAAGAGCGAAAAACATTATACATCATGGTTCCCTTCCCTTTCAGGCTGTTTACGGCACCTCATAGAAGTCATCAGCGATTTTTTTTCTCATTGCGTGGTCATGAAAAATTCCCACCAGGGCGATGTTCTGTTTTTTTAATTGCTGCAATAAAAAAAGCACTTTTTCCGCACTTTCAGGATCCAGCGATGCGGTTGGTTCGTCCAGCAGAATAAGTGGGCGGGGGGCAATCACTGCCCGGGCTATATTGATCCTCTGTTGTTCACCGCCGGAAAAGGTCAAGGGAGAAAGCTCAAACAAATCCTGACGAATCCCCAGAAATGTCAGCAAACCGGATGCCTCCTGGTAGGCTGATTCAACCTCGCAACCCTTTTCAATCAAGGGGGCCGCCACCACCTTCAGGGCCGTGACCCGGGGCAGCATTTTGAGAAACTGGGTAACAATGCCAACCTCTTCCTGGCGTTGGCGAAGAACTTCAGTTGCTGAACAGGTTGCCAGATCAATGGTGGTTCCATCTTCCCGGTAAAGATCAATACTGCCGCCGCCGGGAAGATAAGTCCGGTAGATAGTTTTCAGAATGGAGGATTTGCCGGCACCGCTGGGGCCGGATAAGGCCAGGAGATGATGTTTTTTAACTTGAAAGGCAACATTGCTGAAGCCTGTCACCCGGATGCCGCCCCGATTATGCAGCGTAAAATATTTGTGCAACCCTTTAACATCAAGTTTAATCATGTCATCCTCTTCATGGTTGAGCGCTCCCGACGATGAACTTGCAGTTTCCCTAAAGAATGCTTGAAACCAGAAGCTGGGTATAAGCATGCTGTGGATCTTCAAGAATCTGATCGGTCAAACCCTGCTCAACGATGGAGCCATTTTTCATGACAACCGTCAGGTCGGTAAGGTGCTTGATAACCCCCAGGTCATGGGAAACGACAATCATGGTAAACCCCATTTCCAAGCGTAAGGCCTTGATGAGATCAAGAATCTTGGCCTGGACTGAAACATCGAGACCGGTAGTTGGTTCATCGAGAAGTAAAAGCTGGGGTGAACTGGAAAGAGCTTTGGCAATCTGGATACGCTGTTGCTGGCCGCCGGAAAAGGATTCCGGGTAGTCGTCAATGCGTTCCGTCGGAATCTCAATTTTCTTGGTATACTGCAGAACCTGCTGGCGAATTACCCCGTATTTTCTCTCTCCGGAAGCGATAATCTTCTCGGCAATATTGCCGCCAGCGGAAAAAAGAAAGTTAAGCCCAAGGCGGGCATTCTGGTAGATCATCGACATCCGTGTATTGCGGATGCGTGAAAGTTCATTATAAGAGAGTTCCATCAGGTTAACATGTTGTTCCTTGTCATCGGCAGGAAGCTGAAAAGAAACCGAGCCTGACGTTGCCTGCAAATCCCGGTAGATCAACTGCAACAAGGTGGATTTGCCACTGCCTGATTCCCCGACAACTCCAAGAACCATTCCTGTTTCAACCTGTAAATTGACTTGATTAATCGCAACGACACTCTGGCACCGGGGGCAGATGGCCCGATCATGGTGATTCCCGGTAAGCACCAAACAGTCCGGGCAGCCGCTTCCGTACACCTTGCTTAATTTCTCAATAGTGAGCAGCAACATCATTCTCCTGCCAGGTTGCGATCACAAAAATCCGTATCACTACAAAAAAAATGGCTGCCATCATCCAGGTACACCTGGTCAAAGAAGACAGCACTGGCGCCGCAGCGTTCACAACTGACACCAGGAAAGGATTCAACCTTGAATTCCCGGTCGTCAAATTTAAGCGGGCGAACCGCAGTGTAGGGGGGAATGGCGTAAATGCGCTTTTCCCGGCCGGCGCCAAAGAGCATCAGAGCAGGATTATTATGGAGTCGGGGAATATCATATTTAGGTATGGGAGAAGGGTCCATAAGATAGACGCCGTTGATTTCCACCGGATAGCGATGGCTGATGCGGCTATCTCCAAATTGCGAGGTATCCTCATATAAAAGCACCCACATTTTGCTGTAATCATGATTGGCGTGCATGATTTTCTGGATGGCAGTATCGGGTTCAACGGTCGTCAGGACTTCCGGGTAGGGAACCTGGAAAACGAGGATCTGTCCTTCGGTTAAAGGAGTTTCCGGAATCCGGTGCCGCGTCTGGATTATCGTCGCTTCCCCGGTTATGGTGGTGGTCGCAACATCGGTAACCGACGTAATAAAATCGCGGATGGTGACAGCATTGATGGAACCGTCACAACCTTGGTCAATGACTTTCAGGATGTCTTCCTCAACGACAGAGGAGAGTGTGATCTGCAGACCACCGGTACCCCAGCCCCGGGTGATCGGCATTTCCCGGGAGGCAAAGGGAACAGTATAGCCTGGAATTGCAACAGCTTTCAGCAGTGCCCGGCGGATTTCTTTCTTGGCATCCTCGTCGATAAAGCCAAATATTTTTTTACCCATTTTTTCCCTCCTCCTGCCGGCGGGCTTTTTCATAGACCTGGATATCCGCCTGAAAAGTGACATAATGGGGCAGCTTGAAGTGGTTAGCAAAGCCCATTGACTCGATGGCATCCACATGGTGAATAATCATTTCCGGTTCAGTGGCCAAGGAAGTTCCGCCAACAGAAAACCCCGCATAATTCATGGCAAGATCAAGAATTGACATGGAAATAGCCTTGGTTTCATTGTAGCCGAGGCAGAATCCATAGCCGGTTGCAAGGCGCATCTCGCCATCAACCGGACTCCGGACAAAGGTTCCCACGGTTTCACAGGCGGTTACCCGGATCTCGCCAATGGCCACTGAGCGGTTGGTAAAAGGATGGATAAACGTGATCTTCAAAGTGCCTAGACGGAGATCTCCGATAGTCGGATGAACATCACCGTATCCTCGCATCGAGGTGTAGGAAAAGGCGAGCATGGCCCCGGTTTCACCCCGGGCCATAATCTGCATGATTGCACTGCGGGGATAGGGAGGTAGCGGAAAAGTCCTGGTTACATCATGGGGCTTTTCTTCCAAATTTGGCAACTCCATGATCATATCTTTATCCCGTAAGGGCTGCAAAGCGCTTGCAAGCACAATGGTTGTATGATCATCTGTCCGACCCGTTATGGCGCTGGCTTCAAGCAGGTGATCAGTTGTCGGGCTGCCACTTTCTCTCCCTAGCAGGCGGACCTCATAATCGCTGGATGGGCCTAGCAGCTGCCCACCACTGATGTCCTTGAACGTAGCTGAAATGCGGCGTATGAGCCGCATCTTGGCACTTTCCACGATTGCCGCATTGCCAATACGCTGGCATGATGATCGATGTGCCCGCAAATAAATTGAAGCTTCCAGGACGTCACCGCCGGCCCGCTTCAAGGCTTCCAGAGCCAGTTTGGGCGCGTAGAGAGCTCCCTCTCCCATAATCCGGTCGATGGCAAATGTAAGACCGTCCCGGAGGTCGCCATCGTCAAGCTTCCAGACCGGACTGAGCATGTCATGGAGAAACTTTTTTGCTGCCCCGATTGCCTGGCTACCTCCTTTTACGGCGACATAACTCATGAGGCTTTGCCCATTCTGGTGGTCCGTGATAGTGCAACCAGTTCTCCTTGATGAGAGACAAAAAAAACTTCAACGCCACAGGGGAACTCGCGATTTTTATGATTAAAAACTTCTAGAAAGTGTTCATCAACCGGCATAATGGCAGATCTCTGGCCGTCGATGCCCGGCCCTTCAAGTAAAACGAGCGGGCCGTCAACCAGATTTTTGACCGAAAAAATAAGGGTTGCTCCTCTTTCGGGGTTTTCATGATCTCCTTTTTTAGCGTCCTTCAGCAACGGCACGGATACATGGTCAGCAAACAGAAAGTCGGCATCCGTCGAGCACCGCCGGGAACCCCCGGTAATTGCCTCAACCAGGCGAAAATCAAGTTCACCGTCGTAATGGTAGCCGACTTCAGAATAAAGCATCAGTGAGGCCATCGCCAGCAGTGCCGAATCTCTGAATGGCATCAGCTGATGTTTGCTTCCCGGCCGTGACAAGGCTGCAAGACAGGCACGGAAATTAACCCGATTTAATCGATCGGTATCTATTTCCAACATGGCAATCCTCTCCAAACGGGGGATAAAAAAATTTTTCAGTTTACATCAGGTCAAAAGAAATCCTGGTTTTCTCCACAAGCAATTTCTCCTTGGCATGTTTTTCCTGAATGCAGTGTTCACCTTCAAGACCCAGCATGATGATATCAGCTTTTTTAATCCCGGCAGCAAAAGCAGCATCAACAACAGCCATCATCTGCGACAAAACGGGTTGGTCATCCATAACCATTGCCCATCCAGGCACACCGTTGACTTCGGCCACAGTGGCGGTTACCAGAACTTCACCAACGTAGAACTCTGCTTTGACAATGGGATCATAGACCGGCAGTAAAAGGCTCTGAACGGTTGGCGGCTTGACAATTTTGACACAGGCCTTTTCTTCTATTGCTTTTACCAGTTGCTCCAATGCCTCAGGCCCCACGGCTTGCAGCGCAAGGTTTAATTCTTCCCGATTAATAGCAGTAACCATCAACACACCTCTTGATCATAAGCAAACCGTGCAAGCGGACCGAGCCGTTTCCCAGCTATCGTACAAGTCGACCGGCAGGCATGAAAAACCACCACCTTGAACTGCCGGTTCTTCTTGCCGGACCACATGCTCATGCGGTCAAATAAATTTTTTCCTGACAACCGCACTCAATTTATCAATAACCCAGACCACCGTAACGATAATGATGATAATCGTGGTAACATCTGCATTTTCAAATGCTCTCACCTTATCAAAAAGATAAAAACCAATGCCCCCTGCCCCGACAAAACCAAGGATTGACGCACTACGGACATCCGATTCAAAGCGGTAGAGAACCATGGAAACAAAATGGGGCATGGTCTGGGGCATAACGGCGTAAATGATTATTTTAACAACCCCGGCGCCCGTAGCTGACAATGCCTCCACCGGCCCGGGGTCTATGGCTTCGTTGCCCTCGGCCAGTAATTTGGCCAGGACGCCGGCGGTATGGACCCCCAGAGCGAGAATGCCGGCCATCGGACCCAGGCCGACGGCTGAGACAAACAGCAGGGCCCAGACAATTTCATTGATGGAACGGCAGACATTAGCCATTAACATGGCACCCAGATAGATACTTCGGCGCAGGAACTGAATCAGGGCTGAACTTCCCGGAAGAAGAATGTCTAAAATATTGCGGGAAATAAGAAAAGAGAGGGGCAGACCGATGATTACCGACATGATAAGGGCTACCAGGGCCATTTCAAAGGTTTCGAGCATAGCCAGCAGGTAGACTCTCAGGTCAGCAAATACCAGCCGGGGGGGAAAGAAGCTGCTTCCTTCAATGGCTGGATTTCCGGCAATATAGGAATGCATGTGCGGCCATCCATCGATAAAAAGCTCCCTGAAACTCATTTCCGTGTTTTTCCAGCTCAGAACCAGAATACAGGCAAAAACCAAGGCCAAAACCATCGGCTTGAGTTTGAAAGGATTGGCAGCTTTTTTGATCTGTTCAATGTTCATGGATAACCATTAGTGAAAGTGCTGGGAAATGAGCCACGATTTTCGCCGGAACTATTGCTCTATCCATATCCCAAGTGAAAACCGCGGCCCATGAGTACGTGTGCGGTACTATTTTTTTGCCTGTTGTTCTTTTAGGGCTTTTTTCATGGCGATCAGTTTGCGTACGCCATCATACATCTGGTCATTACCAGCCAGGTAGCCCTTCAGCTTCAACTGCTCCAGCCCCTGAGGATCATCATAGGATACCAACGCCCCCTTGATGGCCATTTTCAAGGAAACGGGCAGATCTCCCCGGACAGCTATGGGCGAACCGGGAATCAGATCCGACTGCCAGATAATATTGAAATCATTTTTCGTCCATTGCTTGCCGACCCCACGGTCAAAATCAAGGTTGTTCGTTGATGCACCGTCTACTTTTCCGGCCTTCACAGAAAGAATGGATGATTCGTGGCTGCCAGAATAGATGACTTTGGAAAAATATTGCTGGGGGTCAATTCCCTGCTGGTTAAAATAGATTGTAGGCACCAGGGTTCCACTGGTTGAGTGGGGGTCGGTAAAGGCCCATTTTTTACCTTTCAGATCAGCGATACTGTTAAGCCCTGAGTCCTTTTTGGTGATAATATAGCCGTTATAGCCGGCGATGCCACTCAAGCCTATTTCAATACCAACGGCTTCGGCCCCGGCACGTTTAGCTGCTTCAACATATGATTTTGGCCCCAGGTAAGCCAGGTCAATATGCTTATGCTCCATGCCGGTAATGACCCCGGCATAGTCTCCGGCCGTCTGCAGCTCGATTTTTAAACCCAGCTGTTTTTCCAGGTAGGCGGTTAAATTACCGAATGTTTCACTCATGTTGCGTGAGGAAGCCACCGGGATAACGCCAAAGGTCAATTTTTCGGGCCACTGGGAAGTGTCGGCTTGTGCAGTTGTCAGCATGGCAGCCATGGTTACAAGGATGAATGCGCAGCATAAAATCCATCGATGGGGCATGCTCACTCTACGTAACGTTGTTTTCATTCGTTCCTCCTGATGTTTGTTTGCTTTCGTTGTTGATTATTTGTATTGGCGGTAACCCATTCAGGTGTCTTTCACCGGCTCGGCACGGCTTATGCCGCCAGGGCGGCTCCTGTCCGGTACACCTGGGCAATGGATTGGTTGCAGAGCTCCCCTGGCATGCCATCGAAGACGATCTGCCCGTCATTGATTCCAATGATGCGGGAGCAGTAGTGGCGAGCCATATCAAGATGATGCAGGTTGACCACCACGGTAACACCATAGAACTGGTTGACTTTCTGCATGACATCCATCACCATGGCGGCACTTTTCAAATCCAGTGCAGCCACTGGTTCATCGGCCAGAATCATTTCCGGTTCCTGAGCTAAGGCTCGGGCGATGGCGGTTCTCTGTCGCTCGCCACCGGACAATTCATCACACCGCTTCAACGCCAACCCTTCAATGCCAACCACCTTCATATATTCGTAAGCCTGCTCAAGTTCCGTACCGTTATAAAGTTTGATGACCGAGCGCATCAGAGGAATGTTTTTCAACATGCCGCTCATGATGTTATGCAGAACGCTTAGGCGATTGACCAGGTTGTAGCCTTGAAAAATAAAGCCGATCCGGGAACGGAGATCCTTCATCCCGCTTTTTGACAGACTGTTCAAGCGATGATCACCTATTTGGTACTCTCCGGAAAAAATTTTCACCTTGCCGATCATTGATTTCAACAGGGTACTTTTTCCGGCACCCGACAGCCCGATGATGCCGACAAATTCCCCCTTCTCTATACGAAGATCAATTGCTTGCAGAATGGGGGTCTGCACATAGCCGATGGTTACTTCCCGTAAAGAAATCATAGTCAGTCTCCCGTATTGTTAAAGAAGGTATCCGTTAGGCTGTAAAGGTATGAGCGTCACACTGCTCTTCTCAGCTTGGACAATAGGGGAATAATATAAGGTAGCGATAAAAGACTGGTGAATTGTTTATTAAATTGTGGGGGGAAGATATGCCGCTAAGCACTCCTAGTTCGATGGCCTCCTACCTTCCATCACACTTTTTCTTCCTTTAAGTGGAATAAAAGCGATGCGCCGGTAACCCGGCTGAGGCCGGTATGAAAAAGGGTGAGAAGCCAGATGGCCTGCAGCATGAAAATGGCAAGCGGCTGCCAGAGGGATGTCAAACCAGTTGGTAGATCAGGAATGCCTGCCACGCTGGCCGGCAACAGCCAGGCCATGCCGATATCATAGAAGATCGTCAGGATGGCCATGACCTGGTAAGCACTCCAACGGCCACCGCCCCGGTAATCGGCCCGCATAAATTCAGAAAAGCATCGCCACCCCTGGGTAACGACAACCACCAGTAGAAATGTCAGCCCATAGTGTCCCATCAGGAAAAACCACAAGCCCACCAGGCCGGCCCCGCAATTGATAATGGCGGTAACCCCCTGGATAGGGATCAGAGAGGTGCCATCCAGGCAAGCCTCGTAAGCAACTTTTTTGGTCTTACCAGTAAAAACAAAGTTGAATTTTGCAAAAAGAAAGCGACACCAGGGGGAACAGTGAACCAACGGCCGGCCGTAACAGCAGCCGAAACTGATACAGGCAAGTCGGCCAGCTCCTTCACCCACGGCGTAGGCTACGGCTACCGCCGCCATAATCGGCATGACCGCCAAGGGGGTCATCCAGCTTCCTGCCCATAAAAACCGGTTGAGAAGCATGACGAGGAAGGGTAGGACCAGGTTGCCAACAAAAACGGCCCCGGCTACCGTCAGAGTGGCACCTTTCCTTTCAACCAGACGAGCCATAATGCTGGCGGCAGGGATGCAAACAGCCAGCATGATCGCCACCAGCATAACCGCAGGCTGCAGATTGATACCGAGCGACCCGAACATAACCAGGACCAGGGCAGCGGCCAGCAGATAGGCATTGGCGGAAAGCAGACCATAATAGGTCAGGTTAACGCCCGTCCATTGGCCATCCGGACGTCTTCTGACAGGAATAACAGCCAGCATCTGCCAGCGTTCCCTGGTAAGATGAGTAAAGCTCCACCAGAAAATAACGGTCAGCAGGCCGGCCAGCGTCGCCACGAACATTATCGCCGTCATTGGTTATCACCATAAGTCTCTCCATGGAGCGAGCCAACGCCAAGGGCAATGGAGGAGCGCACGGCAACTTCGGTCTCCACCATGGGGGTGGAAAATCCGGTGCTGAAACGACTGTGGACCGCGGTGGTTTTTCGGTTGGCCAGTAAATCGGGATAAAAAAGAACTTTTCCCCTCTGAAAAAGCAGGATGTCCGTACTGCTGCCGGGCCGGTAGAGACTCTTTGGCTGACCTTTCTGGACCATCATACCAATCTCCAATTGACAGGGATTATTGTATGCCTCACTGCTGTAACATTGGACAATCTCGCCGATCATCAGGGCAACCACTTCGACCATGGCCGCCAGGCCAACCTGGCTTCCCCCCTCACAATCGGTATCAATGATGGTAACCACCCGCCGGTTTTTTGAAAAAGGAGTCACCTCCCGAACAACGGCACCGGGGTTGCAGGAATGGTAATCCCCCTGCAACTCATAAAAGTCTATAATGCGCCCGCTGACTGGAAGATGGTTGTAGTGGTACTTATCCGGGGTGAGCCTGAAGATCGCGATCTCCCCCCCCCTGAAAGCCGATAACCAGCGGGAGCGGTCAAGACCCAGCAGTTCTTCATAGGTGAAAAACTTATTTTTAAGAAAAATGGTCGAGTTGGGAGCCAGTGAGCCCACCAGCAGCAGCGCATCGGCCGGTGAAACAATCGCCGCAGGGAGATTATTCATGGGGCGGCATTCCCAGTAGCGAATCTGGCGCTCAAAAATCTTTCTGGCCGTCGTCAGCTCACTTTCAGGAACAAGACATTCAGAAAAATCGACCCCTGCCCGCCGCATGAATTTTTTCAATCGCTCCACCTGGCAGCACAAGGGCAGGTCAAAATTGAAGCTGCCCAGCGTTTTGGTGGCCCAGCAGCTGGTAAAGGCTCTGAACAACGGCGCCGCATGTTCGCGCACCTGGGAATAGAGAAATTGGATCACCCGGTCGGCATAGAGTTTTTCATCAATGATTCTACTGGTTCGCCGCTCGATGTATTGATGGCTCAGCAAGGTAGGACTCCTCCTTAATATCATGATGATTATACCCGAAGCGCTTTCGATCCAGATAGATAGTCAGCATCAACAACCTGATCAGGCGTTCAAGCAGGTTGACATCTCCATTTTCCTGGCGGATTTGGGGCTCGACCCGCCGCAGAAACGAAGCAACGTCAAGTCCATCAGGACCGGTAATTTTCTGTAGTTCAGCGGCGATTTCCCGGTGTGCCTCCGCCTGTTTTTCCAGGGCATGGCAATCATTTTCCCATTGCCGCCACGCCTTCCTGAAGTGCTGTTGCCGCAGGTCTTGACGATAAAAGAGTTCGGCCTGGTCGTTGAATTCTGCCGCTTTCATCTGCAGAGGTGATCGGCAGCAACCGCCAAGAATCTTTTTGGTGAGGCGGCCGGCAACCGCATAATCCTTATCCAGCAACCGCTGCTGCAGATCATCGAGCAGCTCTGTGGCAGCAAATTGTTCCACCTGTGCAGGGGCCTCCCGGCGCAGATAATCGATCAGCGCCAGACGATATGCCTGGTTGCCAACCCGCCAGTAGCCGGGATATCGTCGGCTGTTCCGCACCCCTGGTATATGGACCAGGAGATTGGCAAGGAAGCGATTACCACTGTTCCGGTGGACATAAAATGTCGGCAAACCAGCGGCAGCCCCAAAAAATATCTGCCGGCGCTCACTTTCAATGACCGGATCATCCGGCACCTGCCGATGGGAAAAACTACCGTTGAGAATCATCTGGCTGGCCACCGCCGTCAACAAGGCCTGCAGGTTTGCCGATCGCTTCAAATCATCATCTAGATCATCAAAAAGGCTGTAATGACGGCCTTCGAAACCGCAGTACCCATGGGTAGCAAGGGTCCGCGGACGGCATAAGACATAAAGGGCCATAGATTCGTCAAAAACACCTAACGCCGCCAGATCCTTTTTCAAACGCTCCTGACTCCCCAGGGAACCATCGAACGCCGGACTCCGATCAGTACTGAGAGGCGATACCAGGTAATCAATGAGGCGGTAATCAGCCACCCAGTCGCCCTTGAGCCGCAAACCGGCAGCCAGCAGACGATCCAACCATAATGGACCGAACGGGGTCAGTGGACGGCCAAGAAAGCTCAGGCCGGCCTTTTTCTTCCAGCGCCGCCAGAACATCCGCAGATGGGTATAGTCAAGTTCATGCGGCAGAAAACCAAGAACAGATTCGGGATGAAACTCTTCAAAGGCCAGACGATAGGGCGCTGCGGAATAGGCACCGACAAAAAGGGGCAGGAAATGTTCAATGAATTTAACAACCAGATCGCTGAACTTTTTTTCCGCCCTCTGGCTCTCATGGCCTCCGGCTGCCAGGCGCGTACTCAGACAACGGCTCCCAAGACTTATATGAGTACCGTTGTTGGCCAGGCTGGTGTTGGAAACATTGGGCAGAACCACCAGGTTGTGGTTAATGATGCCGGCCTCCCGCAGCTTGGCAACACAGTGCAACTGGCTGCGGCTTAACGCCTGGTGGCAAAGAGACATATAGGAAGCTTTTTCTTCACCACGACGCCAACCCGAAAGACAGGGACTCATAAAAAGTTCCCGATAGAAGGCATCACTGATAGAGCCGTTCAGGATCTTTTGCCGCAGAGGTGGGTGGGGGGCCAGATAAGCAATACATTCCTGCCCACGCCGGACAAGATCAAAGCGTTGGTTGGCATAGGCTGAAAGCAGCTGGGTGAGCAGATACCGCCTGCTGTTTTCTCTTGCCAGAGGAGCACCCACACCTTCCGCAGCTGAAGATACGACGTAAAAAGAAGTGGTCTCCGGTGAAGTATTATCATTGATAAAATGGTGCATCAGCCACGTATGGCACAAACCAGCCACTACCGAATTCTCGGACGGGTTACCGGCGGCTTCCACCAGAGCCAGTTTCAGCAGGTAGCTCATGGGTACCCGGATAAGCTCTTCACCACCGTCTCGGCAAACAGTATAGCGGCTGAGGTCATGACGACTGCCGACCGCCGGATTTTCCTTGTCAGCCAGCAGATCATGGTTCAGGATGTCTGCTGTCCAGGAAGAAAGGAGATGCCGGGGAAAGCGCACCCAACTATTTTCCCACACTCCATCCCGATTATTATCAAGATAACGTTCCAGGTCAGTAAGCGCCCGGCGTGGCAGATCACCAGCTGTAGACCGCTTGATAATATTGGCAAAATAGTTGGACTGTTCAATGAGCAGAGGCAGATCGACATCGTTGCGGGAACCAAGTACTGCGGTCTGCAGCTCGGTCTCCACACCTCCGGTCAGGTCTTCCGGAGTGAAAGGCTGGCAGTCATGGCACCAGCCGGCAAACTCCCCGACATCACTGGTGATGAGACTCCCGACCAAAGTAATTGCTTTGTTTTTTATCAAAAGAATCCTGTCTCCAAGCAAGGTGCTGCGTCAGGCTGCATAGATGATGTTTGACCGGGACCTTTTATAGTAACATCACATCAAGATGTTCTTAAGATGGGCTAAATTTCCGGTTAAGACGAAAAGAGCCATTCCCCTAGGAATGGCTCTTTTCGTCATTGTACAGCAAGTACACGCTCTTCTTTTGCCGGTCAGGCAGGCCAGGCTCCCATTAGACTGGCAATGAGCCAAAACCGCTGTTAAACATCTAAAAGTTTTCTATTGACGAAAGACAGGTTCTACTCGTGGCGCAGGGCATCGATGGGATCAAGACGGGCTGCCTTTCTGGCCGGGAAAAAGCCAAAAACAATACCGACCGCCGCGGAAAAGAGAAAGGCGATGACCATGATGCCAAGGTTGAAAACAAAGGGGATGTTCAAGAGGCTGGCAAGGCCGATGGAGGTCGATAGGGCGAGGACAATACCAATGATGCCACCGAAGGAGGAAAGCACCACCGCCTCCACCAAAAACTGCAGCAGCACCTCACGTTCGAGGGCGCCGATTGCCAGCCGAATGCCGATCTCTCTGGTTCGTTCGGTCACTGAGACAAGCATGATATTCATGATGCCGATCCCACCCACCAGCAGACTGACCGCCGCCACCGCGCCCAGCAGACTGGTGAGTATCTGGGTGGTACCGGTGAGCATTCTGGTAATTTCCTTCATGTCGCGCACCTGGAAATTATCATTTTCCGAACCTGAGACATGGCGGCGTTCGCGCAGCAGGTACTCGATGTCGCTTTTGGCTTTGTCCGTTGACCGGCCCTCTGCCACGGAAACCTGGATCAGACCGATATCCTGATTACCGGCAATCCGCCGCTGAAATGTGCGCAGCGGCACTAGGACGAGATCATCCTGATCAGAACCGAACGTGGACTGGCCCTTGGCCTCCAGCACACCGATAATCTGACAGGAGAAACTGCCTAGACGAATCTTGTTGTCAAGCGGGGCCTGCCTGCCGAAAAGCTCTTTGGCCACCGTAGCCCCGATAACGCAGACCGCCTTGCCGGAACGCAATTCCGTATCAAGAAATTGGCGGCCGGTCTCAATCGTCCAGTTGCGCACGGCAAAGAACTGGTTGTCAACACCAGAAACCGTGGTGGACCAGTTGGCATTGCTGTAAACCGCGGTGATTTTTTGGGAAGATGAAGGGGCAACGGCGGTGATGGCAGGGATCTCCCGGTAAAGAGCTTGAACATCGGCAAGATCAAAAGGCGGCGCCGCCGATGTCTGTCCGGCACCCATGTGCTGGCCAACCCGGATCATCAGCAGGTTGCTGCCCAGACTGGCTATCTGCTCGGTAACCTGGGCCGTGGCACCGGCACCGATGGTAACCATAACAATGACCGCAGCCACGCCGATAACAATGCCGAGAATGGTCAGAAACGAGCGCAGGACGTTGCGCCGAATCTCCCGGAGGGCAAGAAGCAAGGTATTAGTCAGCATCAGCCCACCTCCCCATTGCTCTTATCAACCCATACCAGTCCATCCCGAAATTGCACCACCCGTCTGGCAAAACGGGCCATTTCCTGCTCGTGGGTGACCATGATAATCGTGATGCCCCGATCCCGGTTGAATGAGGTGAGCAGTTCCATAATCTCAAGGCTGCGGGCCGTATCAAGGTTGCCCGTCGGTTCGTCGGCCAGCAGTACGGCCGGTTCGGTAACGATGGCCCGGGCAATGGCCACCCGCTGCTGCTGGCCGCCTGAAAGCTCACCCGGCGTGTGAGCTTCCCAGCCGGTCAGGCCCACGGCCGCCAAAGCACCGGTGGCCCGGCGGTGACGCTCCTCGCTTTTGATCCCCCGGTACAGCAGGGGCAGTTCAACATTTTCCAGGGCCGACGTGCGATTCAGCAGGTTGAATCCCTGGAAGACAAACCCCAGATAATGGCGCCGCAGCAAAGCCCGTTGATTTCTGGTCAAGGAACCAACCGCAACGTCCTTGAACAGGTATGCACCGTCTGTCGGCGTATCGAGACAGCCGAGAATGTTCATGCAGGTTGATTTGCCGGAACCGCTCGGCCCCATGACCGCAACGAATTCACCCTCGTCAATGCGCAGATCGACCCCCCGCAGAGCCCGCATGGCCGCCGTCCCACTGCCGTACACCTTGGTTACTCCCTGCAGTTCCACCAAGGAATGATGCTCCGGATGGGAATTGCCAGCCATACTCACTTCCTTTTACTGACTGATTCAAGGATCAACGGCATATCTGGGCTGATGTCGCCGCTGATAATTTCGGTCATAACGCCGTTGGTGGCGCCGGTGGTAACCGGGACTGCCACCGGCTGGTTGTCGCGCAAGGTCCAGACTCGCTGCGTTTTCCGGCCGGTACTTTCAGCACTTTTCCGAGGCCCGGTGCGGGCAGGACGGGGAAAGAGTTTGCTCAGCAGGCTGCCGCCCGCCTTGGCGGCAGATTTTACTTCCGGCTGAGGCGGAAGATACCGCAAGGCGGCATTTGGCACCAGCAGGGCATCAGTAACCTGTCTGACCACGATATCTGCCGTGGCGGTCATGCCGGGGCGCAGGGAGAGGTCTGAATTGTCAACATTGAGAACGGTCAGATAGGTCACCACCCCTTCAGAAGACTGGGAACCGTAGCGCACCTGAACAATATGGGCGGGAAAGGTGCGATCCGGATAGGCATCCACCATAAAAGTACCCTGCTGTCCCTCCCTTACCTGCCCCACATCAGCCTCATCCACATCCACATGGAGTTCCATCTTGGTCAGATCCTCTGCCAGGGTGAAAAGCACTGGAGCCTGCAGGGACGCGGCCACCGTCTGCCCCGGCTCGACGCTGCGTTTGAGAACCACGCCGTTGATCGGTGAAACAATGATCGCCTTTTCCAGGTTGGTCTGGTCAACCCGAAGTCTTGCCTCCGCCTCGGCGATATTGGCCCGAATCATAGCTTCACTTGCCCGGGCACGTTTGAGTACCGCCTCGGCCGCATCGAAATCATGCACCGAGGGTATCCTGCCCCCGCTGAGTTCACGGGTCCGGGCTAACCGCTCCAACTCCTTTTCGGCTTCAAACAGGCTGGCCTGGGCCTGGTGCAGGTTGGCCCGGGACGATGCCACGGCGGCCCGCGACTGGTTTGCCTGGGCTTCAAGCTTGGTGGTATCGATTCTGGCCAGCACTTGGCCGGCCTTGACAACATCGTTGTAATCCACTGCCACGGATGCGATGGTGCCGGAAACCTCGGAGCCCACATCCACCTGATTGGTCGGCTGCAGGTTGCCGGTGGCAGTGACGGTGACGGTAAAATCACCGCGCTGCGCCGCCACGGTCTGGTACTCTATTGCCTGGTCATTGCGCCCCGTAATCCATCGAAGGGAGACAACAATGACCACCACCAGCAGCACGCCCCAAACCAGCAGGCGATTAAGATGTTTGTTCCTGCCGGCGGACGGCTCCAGTCCCAGGGTTTTTTTCAGGTCAGCGCTGCCAGCCATCTCTGTTGTGTTCATGGTCTTTTTTATCCTTTTCCCGGAAATTGCAGGGTTGACGATGAACGCCATCCCCCTCCAAGGACCTTGTACAGCCGAACCAGGTTTGCGGTGACCATGCCATCACTTTCGGCCAGCTGATCTTCAAAGGAGAGCAGCGACCGCTGGGCGTCCAGCACTGCCGCAAAGTCCACTAGACCGGCATGGTACTGAATCGCCGCCAACGCTTCAACCTGGCGGGCGGCATCCACTGCGTCAACCAGCCGCTCCCGGCGCAGCTGCTCTTCGGCATAGGCGGCAAGGACGTTCTCCACCTCTTCCAAGGCGCCCAGCACTGCCGCTTCGTAGGCACACACATACTGCTCTTGGATCGCAGACTGTACCTCAATGTTTTGCCGAATGGCTCCCGCATCGAAGATGTTCCATGACACACGGGGACCGATGCTCCAGTTCTTACTGGTGGAGGTGAACAACTCGGTTGAAGAGAGGGATTCCAGGCCAATGGAGCCGGCCAGTCGGAATTTTGGGTAAAGATCTGCCGTAGCTACCCCGATGCGGGCCGTCTGGGCGGCAAGATCGTATTCCGCCCGCCGGATATCCGGCCGCTGCCGCAACGCTTCAGCCGGCACCCCGACGGCCACCATCGGAGGGATGACCGGAATCGGCCGGGCTTCCGCCAACAGCTCATGGACACTGCCTGGCACTGCCCCGGCCAGGACGGCCAACCGGTTTTTTGCCTCTTCCAGGCTGCTGCGCAGTGTAGGAATCCGGGATCTGGTGCTCTCCAGATTATAGCGCGCCTGCTGCAAAGCCAATTGATCACTGAGTCCGGCCTGGCAGCGCGCGTTGACCAAGTCAAAGGTCTGCTGCTGCATGGCCAGATTGCTTGCAGCAATGGCAAGGCGACTCTGCAACGTACGGGTATCCAGGTAATTCAGGGCGATCTCGGCAGTCAACGACACCAGGACGTCGCGCAGACCCTCATGGCTGGCGGCAAGCTCCGCCTCGGCCGCCTCCACAGTGCGCCGCACACCACCGAAGATATCCACTTCCCAGCCGGCATCAAGACCGACAACATAGAAGTTGCGCGTCGGGCCACCGCCGCTGCTTTGACTTCTGGTGACCAACCCGCTGGCATCCATGGCAGGAAGCTGCGCAGCCCGACTGATGCCCCGGCGGGCACGGGCCTCCCGCACCCTGGCCACAGCCAGCTGCAGATCGAAATTATTGTCAACCGCCTGTTCGATAAGACTGGTCAGAACTGAATCATTAAGAACCTCCCACCAGCTGGACAGCTGGTGGACATCCGCCGCCTCTCCTGACAAACCCTGCCTGAGTTCCGTATGCCAGGCAGCCGGAACACTGCGCTCCGGCGGCGCATAATCGGGACCGACAGCTGCACAACCGGCAAAGAACAGGAAGAATGAGAGCTGCAGCACCGCAACAAGGCGACGCCATAGATAGGCCTTTCGCTGGTTGTGCCACCCGAGACATGATGGGATCATGACATGGTCACCTTATTACCTCTGCTGTCAGGCGGGACAAGCAACCAAGGGGAAAAAGCATCTTCAATACCAGTCAATGGTCAGAGAAGCTGCCATCAACACTCTTCTTCTGCATGCACTAGCTCACTGTTTTGCCGCCACCTTGGCCCAGGAATCGCGCAGGGTGACCGCCCGGTTGAAGACCGGCGACTCGGCTGTCGAACTGCGGACATCGGCACAGAAATACCCCAGCCGCTCAAACTGAAACGGCTGACCGGTCGGCAGGTCCACCACGCTTGGTTCCACCTTGCAACCGTCCAGGATTTCCAGGGAGCCGGGATTGAGAAAAGCGGTGAAGTCGGAGCCATCCCTCTCGCCACCCGGGTTGGGATGGGTGAACAGGCGATCATAGAGACGCACCTCGGCATCCCGGGCATGGCTGGCGGATACCCAGTGAATGGTCCCTTTGACCTTGCGGCCGTCAGGCGAGGAACCGCCCCGGGTCTCAGGGTCATAGGTACAGTGAACTTCCAGCACCTCCCCGGTCTGCTCATCTTTGACCACCCGCTCGCAGGTGATGTAGTAGGCATAGCGCAGCCGCACCTCCCGACCGGGGGTCAGACGGAAAAATTTCTTCGGCGGCTCTTCCAGGAAGTCATCCCGCTCGATATAAAGCTCACGGGAAAAAGGCAGCAGCCGGGTACCAGCCGCCGGGTCCTCGGGATTATTGATCGCTTCCAGCTCCTCCATCCGGCCTTCAGGATAATTGGTGATCACCACTTTGAGCGGCCTCAGGACGCCCATCAGCCGCAGCGCTCGGCGGTTCAGATCCTCACGCAGACAGTGTTCCAGCAGCGCCAGATCCACCGTACTGTCTTTTTTGGCCACCCCGATCCGATCGCAGAAATCCCGGATTGCCTCCGGGGTAAAACCACGCCGGCGAAGACCGGCAATGGTGGGCATCCGGGGATCATCCCAGCCGCTCACCAGCCCCTGTTCCACCAGCTGCAGAAGTTTCCGCTTGCTCATCACCGTATAGCTCAGATTAAGGCGGGCAAACTCAATCTGCTGGGGATGGCAGGAAACCGGCAGCTGATCGAGAATCCAATCATAGAGGGGACGATGATCTTCAAATTCCAGGGTACAGATGGAATGGGTAATGCCTTCAAGGGAGTCGGACAGACAATGGGCGAAATCATACATGGGATAGATGCACCACTGACTCCCGGTCCGGTGATGCTCGGCGCGCAGGATGCGGTAGATAACCGGGTCCCGCATGTTGAGATTCCCTGAACGCATGTCGATCTTCGCCCGCAGCACCCGGGAACCGTCGGGAAACTCGCCGGCCCGCATGCGGGCGAAGAGCTCAAGGTTTTCCTCCACCTGCCGGTTCCGGTAGGGACTGTCTTTCCCCGGCTCGGTGAGGGTGCCGCGATAGGCTCTTACCTCCTCAGGTCCCAGATCGCAGACATAGGCTTTCCCAAGCTCGATCAACTGAACCGCATAGTCGTAAAAATCGGCAAAATAGTCAGAGGCAAAAAACTGCCGTTCCCCCCAGTCAAAGCCAAGCCAGCGGACATCCTCCTTGATCGACTCCACATACTCAACCTCTTCTTTACTGGGGTTGGTATCATCGAAACGCAGGTTGCAGAGGCCGCCGTTTCTGGCCGCCAGGCCAAAATTGAGACAGATGGACTTGGCATGGCCGATGTGCAAGTAACCGTTGGGCTCCGGTGGAAACCTGGTCAGCACCCGGCCGTCATGCTTGCCGCTTTGCCGGTCAGCAGTGATAATCTCCTGAATAAAATTACCAACTACGCTCTTGTTTACATTTTCTCCTGCCATGGATCTCTCGTTCCCAAACTAAAAAAAGTTGCAACTTACTTAAAACAACAACATTAATCACATAACCGGCAAGCTGTCAGCCAATGCTGAAACCATCGCTGACAGCCTTGGCGATCAGCAGTACAAGTGGCGTCAGATGAAAGAAAAGGTCAAAAATATCAAGCGGCCTCTTCAGTGTCCCCTGCTTCAGCATGATCAGCTTTTCCACTACGTGGGGCATGGGATAGAAAGGCGCCAGCAAAGCAACAACGGCAATCAGCGCCAGCACTGGATAGGAGATGCTATCGAGAAAATTCCCCATAGGTTATTGTTTTCCTTATCGTCAGAAGGAAAGACACGTCATTCCTTGGCTTGCCGGATAACCATAAGTATGCCATACTCGAAAAAAGAAATCATCTCATTTTCCGGAGTTCTCATGCAGGAAGATCGCGTCAGCATTCCCCTCGGGCACGGGCTGCCCCCGGTTTCCGGGATTATGACCCTGCCAACGGCATTCCAACCGGGAACGGGCACCGGCATCATCATTGCCCACGGCGCAGCCAACACCATGGAACTGCCCCTGCTGGTGGCCTTCACCCGCGGGCTTGCCAAGGCTGGATACCCCTCGCTGCGTTTTAACTTTCCCTACAGCGACCAGAGGAAAAAATCTCCTGACCCACAAATGGTCCTGGAGCAAACCTGGCTGGCAGCCAGCCATTTTTTTGCCCGCAGTCCGCAGTACAAGCCGGCAGCAATTGTCGGCGCCGGCAAATCGATGGGCGGCCGGGTCATGGCCCAGCTGATGGCCAAAAAGGCAATGAGACTTGAGAAACTGATTTTTCTCGGCTATCCATTGCACGCCCCCGGCCGTAAAGAACAGCTGCGCGCTGCCCACCTCTATGAGATCATCGTACCGCAGCTTTATTTTGCCGGCACCAGAGACAGCCTCTGTGATCTTGGCAGCATGCAGACCGTCTTGAACAAGCTGCCGGCTCCCTGGAAACTGGAGATCATCGAGGGCGGCGATCATTCATTTCATCTGCCGAAAACAATGGGCAGAGAAGAGGCCGAGGTCTTCAAGACAATCATCGAAAAAACGATCAGGTGGCTGACATGAACGACACAACGCACATGGGAACCCCCCTTGTCTGCTTTTCCCACGGCAAGGAGAGCGGCCCATGGGGAATAAAGATCAGACAATTGGCGGCCATTGCCCGGCTGGCTGGCTTTGAGGTTGAAAGCATTGATTACCGCGGCCTGGATGACCCCGATGTGCGGGTTGAGAAATTGCTTGAACAAAGGTCCACGGAGGATGATGCTTTGCTGGTTCTGGCAGGCTCAAGCATGGGGGGTTACGTTGCCGCCGTGGCGGCTGAAACCCTGAAACCGGCCGGACTGTTCCTGATGGCTCCAGCAATCGCCATTCCCGGATTCGGCCGCAACCAGGATCCGGTGCCGGCGGCCGGGCAGACAGCGATTATCCACGGCTGGCATGACGAGATCATCCCCCCTGCCCTTATTATTGATTATGCTGGACGCCACGCCCTCCCCCTGCATCTCCTTGACGACAGCCACCGGCTGGTTACCGTGCTGCCGGCGGTGGAACAGCAGTTCGCCCTCTTTCTCCAGAATATTCTGCGCCGTGACAAACAAAGATAGTGCATCCCTCGACAACAGGTAAAACTTTTTATACATATCAAATAACAGCTATATGCTGATATTATTTATCAAGCCATTGACAAAACAATGTTTTCCTATTACTGAAGGATAAGAAAAACCATCATCAACCAGTCCGGCAGGAAAAGGAGGGATTATGGAAGCGTCAAGCAGAAAGATCATTATGTTTACCACGATCACCGTTATGGCATGCCTGTTCATGCTCAGCTGTGCCACCACCAGGAAACCCGCCAACGTCGACAGCCAGGCTGCTATTGAATGGCAGCTGACTGACCAGGCGGAAATCACCTCTTTTACTAGCGAAATGGGTACTTTCAAAAATGATCCGGCCCTGACCTATACGGTATCGGTTAAAAACACCACGACGACCCCTCAACGCTATCGCCTGAATATTTTTCTCCTCGACCAGGATAAGGCCGCCGGTCACCTGATCCCCCGGACGGGCAAACCGCCGGTCGTCAACCCCGGCGAAACCGTTACGGTCAAAGTACCGTTCATCAAAACAACCACCGACTCGAAGAAATTACTGGTTGTCCTGAAAACCATGGCCAACTGATGCAGGCAACACCTTAACTTTTTTTGCAGGAGAAACCATCATGAGTAAAAAATCGATCCCCATTTCCACCTTGGTGGCAATTATAGGCTTTATTTTCACCCTCGGTATCCAGCCAGTCGGCGCCAGGACAAACTTTGTTTCCATTGGCACCGGCGGCACCGGCGGCGTCTACTATCCCTATGGCGGCGGGGTTGCTGAAATCTGGACCAAGCATGTCAAGGGAGTCAAAGCGGTTGCCGAAGTAACCGGCGCCTCGGTGGAAAACACCAAGCTCTGCGACCGGGGTGAAACCCTGTTCGGGGAGATCATGAGTGATGTTGCTTTCCAGGCCTACACCGGCACCGGAAAATTTGATGGCAAACCCCAGAAAATCCGCGGTATGTTTGTCATGTACCCCAATGTTTTTCATATTGTCACTCGCCAGGATTCAGGTCTTGCCTCCATTTCCGACCTTAAGGGCAAGAAGGTATCCGTCGGTGCCCCGGGCAGCGGTACGGAGTTCATGTCCAACCTGATTCTGCAGGAATCCCTCAACATCCCCTACAGTTCATTCGATGTCTTCAGATTGTCGTTCAATGAAAATGCCAACGCCCTGAAAGACAATTCCATTGATGTGGGCATCTGGTGTGTGGCACCGCCCACCTCATCAATCATGGATTTGGCCACCACCCACGCCATTAAGGTCATCCCCTTCAGCAAGGAGGAGATTGATCAGGTGACAGCCAAGTTTCCCTTCTACGCCCCCTACGCCCTGCCGGCCAATATTTACAAAGGCCAGGATCAGGATGTCTATACGGCTTCGGTCTGGAACACCTTCATCTGCAATGCCGACCTGGATGAGGAACTGGTCTACAAGCTGACCAAGGCGGTCTTTGAAAACCAGGAATACCTGATGAAAATCCATCCCTTTGCCAAGTACACGACCCCGGAAAATGCGGTAAAATACTCCGCTATCCCACTCCATCCCGGAGCCATCAGATATATTCGCGAACAAGGGGTTAAGGTGTCGGCACAATTGATTGCCCAGTAACTCGATGACAAGCATGGTTTTACCTGCTGTCAGTCTCTCGACAGCATCCCACAGTTTTTCCATGGACCCGGTGGCCAGCGGCCGCCGGGTCCAGAGCAATAAAAAACATGCGCGAGCAATTAGGTCCTATTCCGGCTGCCAGCTGGTGGTTTGCCGGCATCATAGTGTTGCTGCTGACCATAACGGGCTGGGCAGCCGAACCACAAGGATCACGGCTGATAATTCGCGATTTCAGCCAGGGGCGAATCATTGCCGCTTTGGCAGTCAAGCCCGGCGAAACGTTTGTCATCCGCTATATTCACTCGGTTGATAAGAAACCCATTTTTGAACGTTTTCGTCTTGACCCCGACATCGGCCTGGTTCTGGAAAAAACCTGGTTCACCATGTTTGGCGCCGGTCTGGGACACTGGGAAGGGCACGGTCACCTGACCCAGTCTGGCGGCTGGATCACCATTGATAACATCGAATATCCGGTAGGCAACTTTATCCTGCGTATCGGATCGCCGGGTGTTGACCATACAATTATCTATCGGGAAAAGGAGATCAACCTGTCGGCCCTGGCTCCCGGATGCCGGGCCATCGTTGAGTTTAAACAATGAATTCTGAAACAATCGTTATTGAGGAAAATACCGCCAGTTCCCGACGCAACCTGCGGGGTCTAACCGCTCTTTTCATTACGGCAACAGCAGTCGGGCTCTCTCTCTTCCAGCTCTATACCGCCGGCATTGCCCCCTTGGCAGCCATTTACCAACGCTCGGTTCACCTGACCCTGATCATGGTCCTGGTATTTGCCCTCTACCCGCCCATAAAGGCTGCATCCCAGAACCGGGTTGACCTGTTTATGGTCCTCGACTGGCTGTTGATTCTGCTGACCTTGACCATCGGCGCCTATATCTGGATTGAATTCAATAGTATTGTTGAACGGCAGGGGGACTGGACCACCACCGATGTGGTGATGGGGACCATCGCTTTGCTGCTGCTGTTGGAAGCCACCCGCCGGGTAATCGGCTTTTTCATGGCCGCCATTGCCATTATTTTTCTCCTTTTCACCTATTTCGGCCCCTGGATGCCAGAGATGCTGGCCCACAAAGGCTACAGCATCGAGCGGATCGTCACCACCCTCTACCTGACTACCGAGGGAATCTGGGGTCTGCCCACTGGGGTCGCCGCCACCTTTGTCTTCGTTTTCATCCTCTTCGGCTCCTTTCTCGAACTGACCGGCGGCGGTGATTTCTTCATTGACCTGGCCTACAGCCTGACCGGCAGACTTGCCGGCGGACCGGCGAAAACAGCCATCCTGGCCAGCGGTTTCATGGGCTCGGTTTCCGGGTCCGCGGTCGCCAACGTGGTAACCACCGGTTCGTTCACCATTCCGATGATGAAAAAGGTGGGCTACAAACCCCATATTGCCGGAGCCATAGAAGCTGCAGCATCCACCGGGGGGCAGATCATGCCGCCGATTATGGGCGCCGGGGCCTTTCTGATGGCGGAATTCACCAACACCTCCTATCTCTATATCGTCAAAATTGCCATCGTCCCGGCAATTCTCTACTATCTCAGCGTCTTTTTCTTTGTCCATTTCGAAGCCAAAAAAGAGGGCTTCAAACCCATGGCCAAAGCCGATCTGCCGGCTTTCTGGCCGACGATGAAAAACGGGCTGCATTTCCTCCTGCCGGTGATCATCCTGATCTACGTGCTGTTCAACAACTACAGCCCAATGATGGCCGGCTTTGTCGCAGTTGTTTCAACCCTGGCCACCTCCATGCTTCGCCGGGCCACCCGTCTCAACTTCAAAGAGATTATTGCCGGCCTTGAAACCGGAGCCCGCAATGCCATGATGGTATCGGTGGCCTGCGGCTGCGCCGGGATTATTGTCGGGTGCGTCAGTCTCACCGGCCTGGGACTCAAATTTTCCAGCCTGGTGGTTTCCCTGTCGGCCGGCAGTCCGCTGCTGGCCATCATCCTCATCGGCCTGGCCTCCCTGGTCCTGGGCATGGGTCTGCCGGTGACCGCTTCCTACATTGTCCTGGTCATTCTCGCCGGCCCGGCCCTGATGGATCTCGGTCTGCCGATCATCGTCGCCCACATGATCGTTTTCTGGTACAGCCAGGATGCCAATGTCACGCCACCGGTTTCGCTGGCCTCTTTTGCCGGCGCCGGGATTGCCGGCGCCTCGCCGCTGAAAACCGGCTTTGCCTCCTGGAAAATCGCCAAAGGGCTGTATGTCATCCCCATTGTCATGGCTTACCGGCCGCTGCTGGGCAATGGCCCGCCAATGGAAGTAATCCTGACCATGCTGTTCACCACCCTCGGGCTGGTGGCCTTCACCAGTTTTCTCGAACGTTTTCTGATCAAACGCCTAAATATTATTGAAACCATACTCATGGGCAGTGCCGCCCTGGGGCTCCTCTGGCCCCATTACGGCATCAGCGCCGGCGGCGCCCTGCTCCTCGCCGGGCTGGCCGGTCGCCAGTGGCTTGATGGAAAACGTTGAGGTTACCATTATCGGGGCCGGCGTTGTCGGGCTGGCGGTCGCCGCCCAACTGGCGCCAAGCCTCGGGCACCATCTGCTGGTCGTGGAAAAGCATGATCGGTTTGGCGTCGAAACCAGCAGCCGCAACAGTGAAGTCATCCACGCCGGCATTTACTATCCATCGACATCGGCCAAAGCCCGGCTGTGCGTCAGAGGCAGGCGGTTACTCTACGACCTCTGCCGGCGTCATGCCATCGCCCATCGGCAACTGGGAAAGCTGATTGTCGCTGCCAACCGCATGGAGGAGGAGCAGCTCGCCCTCATTGTGCAGCGGGGGTTTGAAAACGGGGTTGATGATCTGAGCATCATCACCGGGGAACATGCCAGCCGGCTGGAACCGGCAGTGCAGGCTCAGGCTGCCATCCTCTCACCATCAACCGGCATTATCGATTCCCATCAGCTGATGCGCTGCTATTATCAGCAGGCAAAAAGCCAGGAGGTGCTTTTTGCCTTCGGCACCACTATTGAAACAATCCAGCCGGCCGCCTCAGGATTCACCCTGAAAACTGCCCCCGATGGCTATGCTTTTCGCTCAAAAACTGTTATTAACTGCGCCGGACTCGGAGCTGGTGACCTCAGCCGCCAAGCCGGGCTTCCAACCCCACCGCTCTACTACGCCAAAGGGACCTATTTCAGTTATAGCGGCACATCACCCGTCAACCGCTTGATCTATCCTGCACCCTCGCCCACCGGCCATGGTCTGGGAATTCACGCCACCCTTGACCTCGGTGGCCGGTTGCGCTTCGGTCCTGACCTCCAGTATCTGCCGGAACCGGATTATCTGGTTGATGAAACCAGGAAAGTCCTCTTCCATCAAGCGGTCAGCCGCTATCTGCCAGCCCTTGAGATAAACCGGCTGGCTCCGGATATGGCCGGCGTCCGCCCCCGGTTGCAAGGACCTACGGACGATTTCCGGGATTTTATCATTCGTGATGAATCAACCTCCGGCTTGCCCGGGTTCATCAACCTGCTGGGCATTGAATCGCCGGGCCTGACAGCGGCCCCGGCCATCGCTGAAGAAGTCGCCAACCTGCTTGCTTATGGCGGCTAGCACTCACCCACACCTTTTCACCCCTTCTATATTGACTTCACTCCTGCCATTCACTATAGTTAACCACAAGACATGATGGGGGCTTGCACCTCATGCCCTGCACATCACGCCTAGGACTTAACAAACGTATTGGCAGAAAAAATCATGCATGACCTTGCAAACTCTCCCGTCTTCACCTGGGTGGTCGTTCCACTGCTCATTTGCCTTGCAAGAATCATCGATGTATCTCTGGGAACGCTGCGCATCATTCTTGTCTCCCGGGGGATGAAGGTGGTTGCTCCCATCCTTGGATTCTTCGAAATCCTGATCTGGTTGTTTGCGCTTGGCCAGATCATGCAGAATCTAACCAACGTTACAAACTATTTCGCCTATGCACTCGGCTTTGCCATCGGCAATTATCTTGGCATCAGTCTTGAGCAGAAGCTCGCCATGGGTAAGGTCATAGTCCGGGTAATTACCGGTCGTGATGCTTCTGAGTTGATTGCTTTCCTGAGAAAGGAAGACTTTAGTCTTACCGTGGTTGAAGCAGAGGATTCTACGGGTCCGGTGCATTTGCTCTTCACCGTCATCAAACGTTCCCAATTACCTTTCGTAACCATGTATATCAAGCGTTTCAATCCCCGAGCATTCTACTCGGTCGAGGATGTCCGCTTCGTTTCTGGAGGCATCTTCTCGGCCACCGATTATCGGTGGCGACCAAGCATCTCCGGACTGATTGGAGCTAAAAAGGTGAAATAGCCTTCAAAACCGATTTGCCAGCCAGACTTCATTGATGACCCTATTTATGAAGAATTGGCAGGAATGATTGAAAAACTGACATGCAAGATATTGATTGTGCCTAGCGGTATTGTCGGTTTCTCTTAAGGGCTTGACAGTC